>JAYVDE010000568.1:0-3461 GCA_043749575.1 Burkholderiaceae bacterium
CCAAAACCCGTGTTGACGCCGTAGACCGCCACAGCGCCCTCGGCCGCGCGGCGCACCACCGCAGCGCTGGCCTCGATGCCACGCAGCGCGGCGGGGTCGACCCTCAGCGGCTGCAGCCCGGCATGGATGGCCTGCAGTTCGAACAGCGTGAGGTGGCCGGGGCGCAGCAGCATCAGGCCACCGTTTGGTGGGCAAGCATCGGCAAGTTCAAGCCCTGCTCGCGGGCGCAGGCCACGGCGATGTCGTAGCCGGCGTCGGCATGGCGCATCACACCGGTGGCCGGGTCGTTCCACAACACCCGTTCGATGCGCTTGGCCGCGGCATCGCTGCCGTCGCAGACGATCACCACGCCGCTGTGCTGCGAATAACCCATGCCGACGCCACCACCATGGTGCAGGCTGACCCAGGTGGCACCGCTCGCGGTGTTGAGCAGCGCGTTGAGCAGCGGCCAGTCGCTGACGGCATCGCTGCCGTCCAGCATGGCCTCGGTCTCGCGGTTGGGCGATGCCACCGATCCCGAGTCGAGATGGTCACGGCCGATCACGATCGGCGCCTTCAGTTCGCCCGACTTGACCATCTCGTTGAAGGCTAGGCCGGCGCGGTGGCGCTCGCCCAGGCCGATCCAGCAAATGCGCGCCGGCAGGCCCTGGAAGGCAATGCGCTCGGCGGCCATGTCCAACCAGCGGTGCAGCCCGGCATTGCCGTCCAGGTGCGCAGGGAACAACTCCTTCATCTTGGCGTCGGTCTTGCGGATGTCTGCCGGATCACCCGACAGCGCCACCCAGCGGAAAGGGCCGCGGCCGCGGCAGAACAGCGAACGCACATAGGCCGGCACAAAGCCGGGGAAGGCAAACGCGTTTTTGACACCGGCATCAAACGCCACCTGGCGGATGTTGTTGCCGTAGTCGACCGTGGGGATGCCCATGGCCTGAAAGTCGAGCATGGCCTGCACATGCAGCGCGCAGCTGTGGGCGGCGGCGTCGCGCAGCCTGGCGTGTTGCCGGTCATCGGCTGCGGCGGCACGCCAGGCGTCCACCGTCCAGCCCGCGGGCAGGTAGCCGTTGACCAGGTCGTGCGCGCTGGTCTGGTCGGTCACCAGATCGGGCTTGATGCCACCGCCATGCCGGGGCAAGTTGGCCCGCTTCACCAGGTCGGGCAAGACCTCGGCGGCGTTGCCCAGCAGGCCGATCGACTTGGCCGCGCCGGCGGCGGTGTAGCGGGCGATACGGGCCAGCGCGTCGTCCAGATCGGTCGCCTGTTCGTCGAGATAGCGGCTGCGCAGGCGGAAATCGATGCGGCTTTGCTGGCATTCGATGGTCAGGCTGCAAGCGCCGGCAAAGCTGGCCGCCAGCGGTTGCGCGCCGCCCATGCCGCCCAGGCCGGAGGTTAGGATCCAGCGGCCGGTCCAGCTGCCACCAGGCGCCCGAGCGCCGGGCCGCCCCAAGCCGGGCGCCGTCCCCTCGGGGGAGCGGCCGCCGACCTCGGCGGTCGAGGGGCCGACAGGGTAGTGTTGGCGGCCGGCCTCGACGAAAGTCTCGTAGGTGCCCTGCACGATGCCCTGGCTGCCGATGTAGATCCAGCTGCCGGCGGTCATCTGGCCGTACATCATCAAGCCCTTGCGGTCCAGCTCGTGGAAGTGGTCCCAGGTCGCCCACTTCGGCACCAGGTTGGAGTTGGCGATCAGCACCCGCGGCGCATCCACATGGCTGCGGAACACCCCCACCGGCTTGCCCGACTGGATCAGCAGCGTTTCGTCCTCGCGCAGTTGGCGCAGGCTGGCTAGGATGGCCTCGAAACAATCCCAGTTGCGGGCGGCCTTGCCGATGCCACCGTAGACCACCAGCGCGTCGGGGTTCTCGGCCACCTCGGGGTCGAGGTTGTTCTGCAGCATGCGGTAGGCGGCCTCGATCAGCCAATTGGCGCAGCTGATCTGGGGGCCGCGCGGTGCCCGCACCGGGCGGGCTTGCGCGGGGCGCTTGGCGAGCGCGTGGCTGCTGGACAGGTCGGTCATGTCGGCCCCGTGGCTGGATCGAATGGGCCGCATCGTACTTGTCTAGACAAGCCGACGCAAGTAGCATTCAGCCATGGTTTCCACTGCCCCCGCCGCCGCGCTGGCACCTTTCGCCCGGGTCAAGCAGTTCCTGAAACAAGGCCTGGCCGACGGTCGCTGGCCACCCGCTGCGCTGATGCCCTCGGAGGCCGAACTGGTGGCGCAGTTCAAGGTCAGCCGCATGACGGTGAACCGCGCCATCCGCGAACTGCAGGCCGAAGGGCTGGTCGAGCGCAGCCAGGGCGTGGGCACTTTCGCGGCGCGGCTGCACCGGGTCTCGTCGTCGCTGACGATCCGCGACCTGCATGACGAAATCGAGGCCCGCGGCCACCGGCACCATGCGGTGGTGCACTTGCAGCGCCGCGAAAAAGCCCCTGCCGCGCTGGCCGCCCAGCTGGGCCTGGTCACCGGCGCGCCGGTGTTCCACACGCTGATCGTGCACCACGAGAACGGCGTGCCGCTGCAGTGCGAAGACCGCTACGTCAACCCGACTTGCTCACCCGGCTACCTGGCCGCCGATTTCACCCGCACCACGCCAACCCAGGTGCTGTTCGAGACCACCGCGCTGTGGCGCGCCCAGTACGCGATCGAAGCCGCGCCGGCCAGCGCTGACGAGGCCCGGCTGCTGGACATCGCGCCACGCGACCCTTGCCTGGTGATCACCCGCAGCACCTACACCCGCGACGCCACCATCACGCTGGCCCGGCTGGTGCATCCGGGCACACGCTACGGCGTGCAAGGGGAGTTTCAGCCATGAGCTCGCGGGTGTTCTCGGGGCTGCTCCCCCTGCTGTTCCCGCTGCCGTTCTCCCTGATTGCGCGGCCGGTCGGCGGCAAGACATGAGCGCGGTTCATCTCGTCGCGCTGGCCGATTGCGCTGCCCAGCCCTGGCGCAACGGCGGCGGCGTCACGCACGACCTGCTGGCCTGGCCGCCGGGGCAAACGCCGTGGCAGCTGCGGGTGAGCGTGGCCACCATCGCCCGTGACGGGCCGTTCTCGAACTTTGACGGCGTGCAGCGCTGGTTCACCGTGCTGTCGGGCGCGGGCGTTCGGCTGCACTGGCCCGGCGGTGACGTGCGATTGCTGCCAGGCGACCCGCCGCTGGGCTTCGACGGCGGTTACGCCCCCGGCTGCAGCCTGCTGGGCGGCGCCACCCGTGACCTGAACTTCATGGCGCTGCAGCGCGCTGGCCGTGCCCGCATGATGAGCGCCGCAGCCGGCCAAACGCTGACCGGCCAGCACCGCTGGCGTGGCCTTTACACCGCCGCCCCCGCCCTGCTGCAGACCCCGGGCCGGCAGCTCCCGCTGGCGGCGCACAGCCTGGCCTGGACGGGTGCCGCCGACATCGACACCGACGCCGACACCGACCCCAACACCGACACTGACGCCGGCCCCTGGACCGTGACCGACCC
>JAYVDE010000569.1:0-3455 GCA_043749575.1 Burkholderiaceae bacterium
GCTCTTGTGCACGATCTGGTTGATGGCATAGGGCGCGGCGGGCGATTCGGGGTGGGCCTTGTCATGCGCGGCCAGGGCCTCGGTGATCTCGGCCAGCCATTCATCCAGCTGGGCAGCGGGCCGCGCATTGAGCGCCGGCATCGAACCGACGACGCCGGCCTTGCACTGGGCGATCACCAGCTGGGGTGTGCTGATGATGAACAAGGGCGCGCCGATGACCGGGAACTGGATGTTCTTCAGAACGGCGGGCAGGGTGCGGGCGGGTGCGGTCATGGCGGTGGTGTTGCCTTGGTGCGTGCGATGGGGTGCGGTGCGCGGGCTGCGGTGCGGTGCGCGGGGTTGGTCGCGGAATCAACCGAAGCGGCGCCTGTGCTGGCGCTGGCTGCAGGGCCGGTGCAGTGTGCAGTGTGCAGTGTGCAGTGTGCAGTGTGCAGTGCGCCGTGTGCGGTCTTGCGGTCAGTCGCCCAGCGCTCAGACCGCAAGCCATTCCTTCAGCAAGACGGGGTTGGCGCGCAGCTGCTCGGGCGTGCCTTCAAACACGATGCGGCCATGGCCCATCACGGCCACGCGCTGCGAGACTTTCAGCGCAATCGCCAGCTTCTGCTCGACCAGCACGACTGACACGCCGCGGCGGTGGATGTCGCGGATGCAGTCGGCCACCACGGTCACGATCTTGGGCGCCAGGCCTTCAGTGGGCTCGTCGACCAAAATGACTTGCGGGTTGCCCAGCAGCGATCGGCAAATCGTCAGCATCTGCTGCTCACCACCCGACAAGCTGCCGGCCATGGTGCGCCGGCGCTCCTTCAAGCGGGGAAAGTAGTCGAACATCTGGGCCACCGTCCAGCGTGCGGTTCCCGCACTGCCGGCCTGCTCGCCCATGCGCAGGTTCTCGTCAACCGTCAGGTTGGCAAACACCTCGCGCTCCTCGGGCACATAGGCAATGCCGGCCCGGCACACGGTGTAGGGCCGCTGGCCCGCCAGGTTGCGCCCGTTGAGCACGATGCTGCCGCTGGTGGGCGGCACCAGGCCCATGATGGCCTTCAGCGTGGTCGATCGGCCCGAGCCGTTGCGCCCCAGCAGGCTGACCACCTCGGCCGCGTTGACCTGGAAATCCACGCCATGCAGGATGTGGCTCTTGCCATAGTGCGCATGCAGGCCGTGCACCTCCAGCAGCGGCGTGTTGGCTGAAACAGGGCCGCTCATGCACCCGCCTCTTCGCCCAGGTAGGCCTCGCGCACGCGGGCATCGTTGCGGATCGCCGCTGGTGTTCCAGTGGCGATGACCTGGCCATAGACCAGCACGCTGATGCGGTCGGCCAGCGCAAACACCACATCCATGTCGTGCTCCACGATCATCAAAGTGCGGCCCTGCGTCACCTCGCGGATCAGGGCCACGGTGTGGTCGGTTTCTTCATGCGACATGCCGGCCATCGGTTCGTCCAGCAAGATCAGTTGCGGGTCGCAAGCCAGCGTCATCGCGATCTCCAGCGAGCGCTGCTCCGAGTACGACAGTTCACCAGCCAGCGTGTCGCGCCGCGCGGTCAGGCGCACACGCTCGAGCAGCGCTTCAGTTTGCTCACGCACGCCGGGCAGCCGGTCGACCAGGCGCCAGAAGGTGTATTGCACGCCGTGGCGCTGCATCACCGCCAGGCGAAGATTCTCGAACACCGACAGCTTGGGGAAGATGTTGGTGATCTGGAACGAGCGCGCCAGCCCGCGCCGGTTGATCAGCGCGGGCGGCAAGCCGCCGATGGGCCGGCCCTGGAACAGGATCTGCCCCGCCGAGGGCGCCAGGCTGCCCGAGATCAGGTGGAAGAGCGTGGACTTGCCCGCGCCGTTGGGGCCGATCAGGGCGTGGCGTTCACCCGGCACGATGGCCAGGTCGACGCCGCAGATGATCTCGGTCGGGCCGAAGGCCTTGCGCAGGCCCTGCAGCTGCAGGATGGCGTCGGTCATCGCGCGGCGCCTTCGACCCGGGTGGCTTCCAGCGCGGCCGCCCAACGGCGGCCGGCCCAGCGTGCCAGCGGCACCCCGATGGCCAGCAAAAAGGCCGGCAGCAGCCAGGTGGTGGCAGCGCCGGGCGACCAGGCACGGCCAAACTGACGCACCGCTGGCCACGGCTCGCCGGGCAGCACGCCGGCCCGGTAATCGGACGAAAACACTTGCTGCAGCAACTCAACGGCGAACACGGTGCCCAGGCTGAGCAAGGCCAGCGCCACCAGCCAGGCGGCCACCAACGGCAACAGGCGCTGTGCACCACAACGGCTGCGCGCTTGGGCCCAGGTCTGCGCCAGACCGGCCAGCCCGGTAGGCATGAACATCATCACCGCCACGAACAAAATGCCCTGGTAGAGCAGCCACGAGCGCGTCATGTCAGACACTGCCAAGCCAAAGAAGGTCATCAGCGCCGCGCCCAGCGCCGGCCCCAGGAACACCTGCACACCGCCGATGTAGCTGTTGAGCACGACCGACGAGGACAGGTGCGCATCGAACACCACATAGTTGCCCAACTCGTTGTTCACCGCCTGCAGACCACCGGCCAGGCCCGAGAACATCGACGACACGGTGAACACCAGCACCGCCAGCAAATGCGTGTTGTAGCCCAGGAAACGCAGCCGTTGGCCGTTTTCACGCAGGCCCAAAGTCAGTCGACCCAGCGGGGTGCGGGTGTAGCCATACAGCAGCAGCAGCGCCAACACCACCCAGAACAGCGTCAGGTAGTAGAGGTGGCGGCCCTCACCAAAGCTGAAACCCCAGGCCGGCATGCGCATGGCCGAGACACCCGACTCACCGCCGAACACGCCCTTGATGTGCGGTGCCAGCGCATGCACCAGCTCGGCCAGGGCCAGCGTGATCATCGCGAAGTAAGTGCCGGTGCGCTGCGTGGCGAACCAGCCGGCGATGCCGCCGAACACCGCACCGGCCACGGCGCCCACCACCGGCAGCAGCGGCGTGGGCAGCAGGCCCTGGCCGGCCAACGCATTCATCGCATGCACGGTCGCGAAGACGCCGACACCAAAGTAGGCCGAGTGGCCAAACGACAGCATGCCGCCCTGGCCGCACAGCAGGTTGAATGCGCAGGCAAACAGTGCCGCGATCAGCATCTGGATGGCTGCATTCAGCATCGACGCCGACAGCATTGCCGGTAGCACCAACAGCAGCGCCAGGCCGGCCAGCAGCGCCAGCATGACCGACAACGCAGGCCGCCCCGGCACGGTCGGCAGCGCCAGGCCACGTGCGGCCACGGGTTGGTGGCCCGGCGTCATGTCTTGTCGCCCATCAGGCCGGACGGACGCAACAGCAGCACCAGCAGCATCAGTGCAAACGGCAAGGTGGCGGCCAGGCTCGACAGCTTGAGGCTGAACAGCCCGCCCACCCCTTCAGCCCAGGGGCCCAGGCCCACCAGGCTGAACAAGTCGACCAGGCTGCGATCGATGGCCACGGCAAACGAGGTGA
>JAYVDE010000570.1:0-9340 GCA_043749575.1 Burkholderiaceae bacterium
GAGCGACACCACCGCGTGCTTGCTGACGTTGTAGATGCCCATGTTGGGCGGGTTCAACAGGCCGGCCATCGACGCGGTGTTGACGATGTGGCCCTGGTAAGCCGGGTCGGCGGCGGCCGCGGCCAGCATCATCGGCGTGAACAGCCGCACGCCGTGCACCACGCCCCACACATTGACGCCGAGCACCCACTCCCAGTCTTTGACGGTGTTCTCCCAGACCAGGCCGCCGCTGCCGACACCGGCGTTGTTGAAGACCACGCTGGGCGCGCCGAAGGCCTGCTGCACCTCGGCAGCCAAAGCCTCCATCGCGGTGGCGCTGGCCACATCGACCCGGCGCGCCAGCACCCGGCCACCACCGCCGTCAACCTGCGAGGCCAGCCACTGCACCTCGACGGCGGCCACTTCCAACGCGTCGGCCTGCACGTCGACCATCACCACGTGCATGCCGGCGCGGGCGGCAATGCGGGCGCATTCGAGGCCGAAGCCCGAGGCGGCGCCGGTCAACACGGCGGTCTGGCCCTTGAAACCGGGAAAGTCGCTCATGCGGTGGTGTCCTTCTTGAGCTGGAAGCCGAAACGGGGGAAGTGCACGTGCACCGTGCCGGCGCGGGCATCCTGGCGGCGCAGCGTGACCGACTCGGGCGACAAGCCGACCAGCGTGCCGGCGACCAGGTCGCTGCCGTAGTCGGTGGCGGCCACGGTGATGGCCTGGCCGGGCTCGAAGCCCAGGCCCGCCGCCACGCTGACCGGCGCATGGCCGGTGGCGCGGGCGGCCACGGCGATGGCGTCGGCGCTGCTCATCTCGGTGAACCGGTGGTGGCCGATGGCCTGCAGACGGTCGAGCCAGGGGCCGATGGCCGGGTAGGCGTCGAGCAGGTGCGCCACCGGTTTGGCCAGGCGGATGAACCACAGGCAGTGGCCGACCGAGAAGTCGGCGATGCTGGGCGCGGCACCCAGCAACCAGGGCCCGCCAGCGGCGAGCTGGGCGTTCAGCGTGGCCAGGTGGGCCTTCAGCTGAGCGGTGCCGTCGACCAGCGTCAGCCGCGGCGCGCTGCTGCTGCGCATCGCCGCGCGGTCGACGGCAAAGCCCTTCAGCACCTCGGGCGACGGGTCGCCCATGATGGCGGCGACGCCGGCCGGTTGCATCGCCCAGGCCACGGCAGCGCCAAACAGCACGCCGTCAGCCCATTGCGCCAGCAGCGCGGCCAGCGGCATGCTGACCGGGTACAGGCTGGGCGTGGGCTGGGCCGCTTCCAGCACACGGGCAATCAGCGCGGTGTCGCAGTAGACGTCGGCGCCGATCTGCAGCACCGGCGTCTTGCGGTAGCCGCCGGTCAGCGCCACCACGTCGGGCTTGGGCATCACCGGTGGGATGTGCACCGAGCGCCAGGCCAGCTGCTTGTAGCCCAGCATCAGCCGCACCTTCTCAGCGAAGGGCGACATGGTGTAGTGGTGCAGGATCAGTTCGGTCATGGGGTTTCCAGTGGGTCGGTGGGGGGATGGATCGTCAATTCAGCGGCAGGCGTTCGACGATTCGCCGCCGGGCCGCAGGTCGGTGCTGGCCCTGCGGGCGGCTGTGCCGGTCTCAAGGTGCTCGCCACATTTCGATGTGCGGTATGCCATCTTCCAGGTAGGCCTCGCCCGCCGGCACAAAGCCGTGGCGGCCATAGAAGCGCTGTAAATGGGCCTGCGCGCTGATGCGGTTGCCGCGTCCGGGCCAAGCGGTGTCGGCGCGGGCCAGGCCTTCGGCCACCAGCACATCGGCCAGGCCGCTGCCGCGCAGCACCTTGTCCAGCACCACCCGGCCCATCGACGGTTCAGCGTACTTGATGCCCGCATCGACGATGCGCAGGTAGGCGCGCAGTTCACCGCTACCGTCGCGGCCCAGCAGGTGCCCGCTTTGGCGGTCGATACCGTCAGGGTCGAGGAACGCGCCCTGCTCCAGGATGAACACCTTGGCGCGCAGGGCCAGCATGTCGTAGACGCCGTCCACACCCAGATCGGCGAAGCGCTGCCAGGTCCAAGACAAGGTCAACATGCTGAAACTCAGCCGCCGCAGCCGCCGCAGCGAAGCGACTTGGCGGTCGGCACGGTCTAGACCAGCTTGACGATCTGCTTGCCGAAGTTTTTGCCCTTCAGCAGGCCGAGAAACGCCTCGGGCGCGGCGGCCAGGCCATCGGCCACGGTCTCGCGGTATTTGATCGTGCCGCTGGCCACGCCCTGGCCCAGTTCAGCCAGCGCCTGCGGCCAAATGTCCATGTGCTCGCTGACGATGAAACCCTCGATCGTCATGCGGTTGGTCAGGATCAACTGCGGGGCGGCCAGCGGGATCGGCTGGCCGTTGTAGCCGCTGATCATGCCGCACATGGCGATGCGGCTGAACGCGTTGGCACGTTGCATCACCGCGTCGAGCACCACGCCGCCGACGTTCTCGAAATGGCCGTCGATGCCGTTGGGGCAGGCTTCCTTCAGCGCTTGCGACAGTGACTTGAGGTCGCTGTGCGCCTTGTAGTCGATGCAGGCATCGAAGCCCAGCTCATTGACGACGTAAGCGCATTTGTCGGCGCCGCCGGCAATGCCCACCGCACGCGCGCCGCGCGACTTGGCCAATTGGCCCACTGCGCTGCCCACCGCGCCGCTGGCCGCCGAAACCACCACAGTCTGGCCAGCCTTGGGGTTGATGATCTTCATCAGGCCATACCAGGCAGTGACCCCCGGCATGCCGACCACACCCAGGTAGGCCGACAACTGCACCTGCGTGGTGTCGACCTTGCGCAGCACGCCCGGCAGGTTGGCATCGACCACCGCGTACTGCTGCCAGCCGCCCATGCCGACGACTTGGTCGCCGGCGGCGAAGGCCGGGTTGTTGGACGCGACCACCTCGCCGACCGTGCCGCCGCCCATCACCTGGTCGAGCGCTTGCGGCGCGGTGTAGCTCTTGCCGTCGTTCATGCGGCCGCGCATGTAGGGGTCGAGGCTGAGAAAGTGGTGGCGCACCAGCACCCGGCCGGCGGCCAGTTGGCTGGCGTCGGGCAACGCGGCCTCAACCAGGCGGAAATTGGCGGCGCTGGGCTCGCCGGTGGGGCGCGAGGCCAGGTGGATCTGCAGGTTGGTGGTCATGGTGTTTTGTCTCCGGAGGAAGCGGCCAAAGCCGGTGGGGTGGCAACAGGGTTGAAGTCGGGCGCGGGGGTCACGCCCTTGCGGGTGGCCAGGCCGCGCAGGTACTTGAAGGTAGCGCTGGCGCTGGCGCAGAGCTTGTCTTGGTCGTCGAACAGCGAGCCCTCGCAGAAGGCCAAGGTGCTGGTGCGGTGCAGCACCCGGCCCACCGCGCGCAACTGGTGCTGGGCCGGGCGCAGAAAGCTGGTCTTCATCTCGATGGTGGCGACACCGCCGGTGTGTCCGGTGGCGCTGCGCGCGGCCATCGCCATCGCCACGTCGAGCAGGGTCATCACCACGCCGCCATGGGCGACCTCCCAGGCGTTGAGGTGGCCGGCGTCCAGGTCGACCCGCAACTCGGCATGGCCGTCGCCAAAACCATGCAACTGGATACCCAGGCTCTCGACGAAGGGCATCGTCACCGGAAACGGGATCGGCGACGCCTGGTGGCGCGCGCGGCGGGGGTGGTCAGCCATCAGCCGATGACGCAGCTGACGCCGCCGTCGACCACCAGGATCTGACCGGTGATGTGCTTGCCGGCGGCCGAGGCCAGCAACACGGCCGCGCCTTTCAAGTCGTCGTCGTCGCCCAAGCGGCGCAGTGGCGCGCGCGAGGCCATCGCCGCTTCGCCCACCCGGTCTAGCGTGCTGGCGGTCATCTTGCTGGGGAAGAAACCCGGCGCGATGGCGTTGACGTTGATGCCGTACTCGCCCCACTCGGCGGCCAGCGCGCGGGTGAAGTTGACCACCGCGCCCTTGCTGGTGTTGTAGGCGATGCTTTCCTGCCACGGCGCATTGCCGGCGATGCCGGCGATCGACGCGAGGTTGATGATGCGGCCCTGGCGGCGCGGGATCATGCTGAGCTTGGCGATGGTTTGGCTGAACACGAAGATGCTGCGCACGTTGAGGTCCATCACCTTGTCCCAGCCCGCCAGCGGGTGGTCTTCGGCCGGCGCGGCCCATGCTGCACCGGCGTTGTTGACCAAGATGTCGACAGGCCCCAGGCGCTGCAGTGTCTCGGTGCAGACGCGGCGGGCTTCGTCGGGCTGCGACGCGTCGGCGGCGATCCAGTGGGCGTCGATACCGCGCTGGCGCAGCGTGGCGACCGCCTGTTCCAGTTCAGCGGCCTTGCGCGAAGTCAGCATCACTTTGGCGCCGGCTTCGCCGAGTGCCTCGGCGATCTGCAGGCCCAGGCCGCGCGAGCCGCCGGTGACCAGCGCGGTGCGACCGCTCAGGTCGAAGAGTTGGGAGATTGGCGTGCCCATGGTTTGTCCTTCGGGTTCGATGAATCAAATCGCAAATCGCTGAATCGGGCATTCGCTAAAACGCCAGATCGCTCAATCGGCCATTCGCGAGCGCAGGTAGATCAACAGCAAGCCGGCACCGAGCAAGCCGCCGCCTGTGCTGGCCACGGTCCAGCCCAGTTCGGGGTCAATACGGGCGACAAACAGGGCCAGGCAGGCCAGCAGCAGACCGCCGTAAATCAAGATCCAGACCCAGGCTTCAAGCGTGGCGGCTTTCATGCCCCGAGCATGCGCTCAGAACCATGCGTCTTGCATCTCGCGGCAAATTGGGCTGCGGCTGCTCACCACCGCCAGCCAGGCGTCGATCTTCGGCAACTCGTAGGCAAAGTAGTAGTGGCAGGCCTGCAGCTTGCCCTGAACAAAAGCGTCGGCTTGACGGTCGGCCGCAGCCTGCGCCGCCAGCGCCGCAAGGGCCACCTCCAGCCAGATCCAGGCCAGCACCACATGGCCGAAGGCCTGCAAGTAGGGCGTGGCATTGGCCAGCGCGTCCTCGGGCTTGCCGGTGGCCCAGGCAGCGTCGGTGGCGGCCCGCAGGCGCTGCAGCGCGGCGGCCAGCGCGACGCCGTGCGCGGCCAGCCCGTCGGCCTGGCGAGACAGCTCGATCGTGCGCTGGACGGTGGTGTCCAGCAACTTCAGGCCGGCGCCGCCATCCATCACCACCTTGCGGCCCAGCAAGTCCATGCCCTGGATGCCGTGGGTGCCCTCGTGGATCATGTTCAGACGGTTGTCGCGCCAGTACTGCTCGACCGGAAAGTCCCGGGTGTAGCCGTAACCGCCATGGACCTGGATCGCCAGGCTGTTGGCCTCCAGGCACCACTCGCTGGGCCAGCTCTTGGCGATGGGCGTCAGCACCTCCAGCAACAACGCCGCCTCTTTGGCCGACGCTTCGTCGCCGGTGTGTTGCTCGTCGACCAGGCGGGCGCAGTACAGCTCCAGCGCCAGCGCGCCCTCGGCATAGGCCTTCTGCGCCAGCAGCATGCGCTTGACATCGGCGTGCTGGATGATGGGCACTTGCGGCGCGGCGGCGTCCTTGCCGCCGGGGCCAGCCAGCACCGGCCGGCCCTGCGGGCGCTGGCGGGCGTAGTCCAGGCTGGCCTCGTAACCGGCCATGCCCAGCATCGTGGCGGCCATGCCCACGCCGATGCGCGCCTCGTTCATCATGTGGAACATGCAGCGCAGGCCTTGACCCGCTTGGCCGACCAGGTAGCCGATGGCCCCGGGGGCACCACCGGCCAAGAACTTGCCTTCGCCAAAGTTCAGCAGCGTGTTGGTGGTACCGCGCCAGCCGCACTTGTGGTTCAAGCCTGCCAGCGCGACGTCGTTGCGCTCACCGGTGAGCTGGCCGTCGGTGTCGACCAGCTTTTTCGGCACGATGAACAGCGAGATGCCCTTGGTGCCGGCAATGGGCTTGCCGTCGGGCCCGGGGATCTTGGCCAGCACCAGGTGGATGATGTTCTCGGTCAGCTCATGCTCGCCGGCCGAGATCCACATCTTGTTGCCCTTCAACCGGTAGCGCGGGCCCAGCGGGTCGTCGGCCGCGCCATCACCATCAGGCAAGGCGCGGGTCGCCACGTCCGACAGGCTGGAGCCGGCCTGCGGCTCGCTCAAGCACATGGTGCCCGACCAGCGGCCGGAGAACTCGTTGTGCGCAAACACCTGCTGCTGCAGCGGCGTGCCGTGTTTCATCAGCAGGTTGGCATTGCCCACGCTCAACATGCTGGCGTTGATGCTGACCGAGGCCTTGGCGAAGAAAGCGTTGGCCGCCAGCTCCACGGTGTAGGGCAGTTGCATGCCACCGATCTCGAAATCCTGCGCCGCCGACAACATGCCCGATGCGGCATAGGCATCCCAGGCATCCTGGGTGGCCTGCGGCAGGATGACCTTCTCGCCGTCCGGTCCGGCAACAACCCGCGGCTCCTCGGTGTCGACCAAGCGGTTGAACGGTGCGAACTTGTCGCGGGCGATCCGCTCGCAGGTGTCCAGCACCTGGTTGAAGGTGTCGGCGGAATGGTCGGCAAAACGCGGCCGGGCGGTGAGCCCGGTGACGTTCAACCAGTCATGGAGCAGGAAGTCGACGGTTTGGCGCATGGCTGTGTAGAGAGGCGGTCGGCGCGGCATGCTGCCCCGGCAGCGGGCCGCGCCCGGTCAGCGGCAGGCCGCGCGCAGGTGGCAGCGGTCAGGGTTGGGCAAGACCGAAGTGTGCCAGTGCAGCCTGGGCGATAGGCCCACCCCACTCGGGCACGAAGTGGCCAGCCTCGGCCACCTGCATCGCCGGCGGGCAGCCGCGGATGAGCTCGCGCAGTGCGGCCATGGTCGGGCCGCCCAGCACCGGGTCTTGCAGGCCGACGGCCATCCAGCTGTCGCCGGCCCAGCGGTGTTGCCAGAAGGCCTGGGCGTCCCGGCTGGTGGCAGCGCCGGGCGCGTCGGCGCCATCGGGCACCAAGTTGGGAAACGCCCGCAGCGCGGCTTTGTAGCTCGCATCGGGAAACGGAGCGTCGTACCCAGCCGCTTCGGCCTCGGTCATCGCGGGCTTGCCACGCCGCAGCAGCTTGCCCACGGCCATGTCGGGCTGGCGGTTGCTGTAGTCGCGCCAGGCCCTGAAACCCTCAGTCAGTTCACCGGTGGCTAGCGTGGTGTTCATCACCAGCAGGCGGGTGAAGCGGTGCGACAGTCCGCCGCCGGGCCGTCCCAAGGCGGACGCGCCCTCTTGGGAGGTTTGCAGCGCTGACCCCGCAGACGTCTGGGGGGCTGAATACGCCATCGGCAGGGTCAGGCCGAAGATGCCGCCCCAATCCTGGCAGACCAGCATCACGTTCTGCAGGTCCAGCGTGTCGATGAAATTCAGCAAGCTCTGGCGGTGGCGCTCGAAGCTGTGCCAGGCCTCGTCAGCGGGCTTGTCCGAGCGGCCGAAGCCGATCAGGTCGGGCACCACCACCCGCAGGCCGGCGGCGCTGAAGACCGGCAGCATGTGGCGGTACAGGTAGCCCCAAGTCGGGTTGCCGTGCAGGCACAGCACGGTGGCCGGCGCGTCGCGCGGGCCCTCGTCAACATAGGCCATGCGCGGGCCGTCGTCGCCCAGCGGATGCAAGTACTTTGCCGGCGCGGGCCAGTCAGAGATGCCGGAAAAACGCTCCTCGGGCGTGCGCAGCACAGCCGCGTTCACAGCATCGCCTCAGCATCGTGCCAACGCGCGAGCGCAGCGACGCGCCCCTCAAGCAGGCGCCGCGGATCCGGCTCTGCCGGGCCGCTGGGGACGCCCCCCTGGGGGGGAGCGCCGAAGGCGCTTCGGGGGGGGGTCACAGTACTTCGAAGATGCCGGCTGCGCCCATGCCGCCGCCGATGCACATCGTCACGCAGACCCGCTTGGCGCCGCGGCGCTTGCCTTCGATCAGTGCATGGCCGGTCAGCCGCTGGCCGCTGACGCCGTAGGGGTGGCCTACCGCGATCGCGCCGCCGTTGACGTTGAGCCGGTCCATCGGGATGCCCAGGCGATCAGCGCAGTACAGCACCTGCACCGCGAAGGCCTCGTTCAACTCCCAGAGGTCGATGTCGTCCATCTTCAGGCCCAGCCGGGCCAGCACCTTGGGCACGGCGAAGACCGGGCCGATGCCCATCTCGTCGGGCTCGCAGCCGGCCACCGCAAAGCCGAGAAAGCGGCCCAGCGGTTTGAGGTTCTTCTGCTGCGCGTAGGTGTCGCTGACGATGACGCAGGCGCCTGCGCCATCGCTGAACTGGCTGGCATTGCCACCGGTGACCACGCCGCCGGGCAGCGCCGTGCGGATGCCCTTGATGGCGTCGTAGGTGGTGCCGGGGCGCAGGCCTTCGTCGACGCTGACGGTCACTTCCTTGCTGCGCAGGCCCATCACCGCATCGGCGACGCCGGCGGTGACGGTGATCGCGGCGATCTCGTCGGCAAACAAGCCGGCCTCTTGCGCGGCGCAGGCCTTTTGCTGGCTTTCGGCGCCGTAGTGGTCCATGCGCTCCTTCGAGATGTTGTAGCGCTTGGCCACGTTCTCGGCGGTTTCCAGCATGCTCAGGTAGACCGCCGGCTTGTTGGCTTTTAACCAGCTGTCGGCCATCATGTGGGTGTTCATCTCCTGCTGCACACAGGAGATGCTCTCGACGCCGCCGGCGATGTAGACATCGGCCTCGCCGGCGATGATGCGCTGTGAGGCCATCGCGATGGTCTGCAGGCCGCTGGAACAAAAGCGGTTCACCGTGGCGCCGCTCACCGTGACCGGCAGGCCGGCCCGCAGCAGCGCCTGGCGGGCGATGTTCATGCCGGTGGCGCCTTCGGGGTTGGCGCAGCCCATCAGCACGTCGTCGACCGCGCCGGGGTCGATCCCCGCACGCTGCACCGCGTGGGCAATGGCATGGCCGCCCAGCGTGGCGCCGTGGGTCATGTTGAAGGCCCCCTTCCAGCTTTTGGCGAGCGGCGTGCGGGCGGTGGAAACAATGACGGCGTGGGTCATGGCAAGCTCCTGAGGATCAGGCGGGTTGAAGGGGTTGGCTGGGCCGGGGCGCGAACTTGCTAACTTGCTAACTTACGAACGGATCAGGCCGCAGTGTTTGGCCGCCGTGTTCAGCGCCAAGTTCAGGCGGCAGGTTTCAGGCCGCCGCGCACACGCTGGAGGCTTTGTAGACGCTGTTGCGCACCGTGCTGAAGACGCGGCGCACCATCGGCTCGAACTCGCTGATCGGCAGCGTCTCGGCGCCGGCTTCGAAAGCCGGATTGTCGTAGAGCGCGCAGAACTCTTCAGTCAGGCCGAAGTGCGGGCTGCTGCGAAACTGCTCGCGCATGTTGCGGTCGAGCCCGATGTGATGGAAGAAGTAGTAGCCCTGGAAGATGCCGTGGTGCTGCACCATCCAGTGGTGGGCCTCG
>JAYVDE010000571.1:0-3447 GCA_043749575.1 Burkholderiaceae bacterium
GCCGGCCTGAACAAGATCTTCGTCACCAACTCGGGCTCCGAGTCGGTCGAAACGGCGCTGAAGATGGCGCTGGCGTATCACAAGCTGCGTGGTGAGGGCACCCGCACCCGGCTGATCGGCCGCGAGCGCGGTTACCACGGTGTCAACTTCGGCGGCATCTCGGTCGGCGGCATGGTCGGCAACCGCAAGCAGTTCGGCACCCTGCTGCCCGGTGTCGACCACCTGCGCCACACCCATGACCTGAAGCGCAACGCCTTCACGATGGGCCAGCCAGAGCATGGCGCCGAACTGGCTGACGACCTGGAAGCCATGGTCGCGCTGCACGACGCCAGCACCATCGCCGCGGTGATCGTCGAGCCAGTGGCCGGGTCGACCGGTGTGCTGGTGCCGCCCAAGGGCTACCTGAACCGGCTGCGCGAGATCTGCGACAAACACGGCATCCTGCTGATCTTTGACGAGGTGATCACCGGCTTCGGCCGCACCGGCAACCCGTTTGCGGCGCACACCTTTGGGGTCACGCCCGACATGATCGTGATGGCCAAGGGCATCAGCAACGGCTGCGTGCCGATGGGCGCGGTGGCCGTCAAGCAGAGCATCCACGATGCCTTCATGAACGGGCCCGAGCATCTGATCGAGTTTTTCCACGGCTACACCTACAGCAGCCACCCGCTGGCTTGCGCCGCCGCGTTGGGCACGCTGGCCACCTACGCCGAAGAAGGCCTGCTGACCCGCGCCAGCGAGTTGCAGGATTACTTCGCCGCAGCGGTGCATTCGCTGCGCGAAGAGCCCAACGTGATCGACATCCGCAACATCGGCCTGGTCGGTGGCATCGAGCTGTCGCCCATCGCCGGCAGCCCGGCCAAGCGCGCCTTCGACATCTTTCTCGACTGCTACGACAAGGGTGTGATGATTCGCACCACCGGCGACACGCTGGCGCTGTCGCCACCGCTGATCATCGAGCGCGGCCAGATCGACCAGTTGGTCGACACGGTGCGCGGCGCGATTCGCCGCCACGCCTGATGCGACCTATCCTGGCGTTTAGCCCCAGTGGCCTTGGCCACCTCGACAAGGACACTGCCTAGCGCAACGGTGTATGCATTTTCTCAGCGCCGACCAGGATCTCACGCGCCACTCGTACTACGCCGAATCGGCGCTACGGGCGGCGCGGTATCCGGCGCTGCAAGAAGATGCCGATTGCGACGTGGCGATTGTCGGTGGTGGTCTGGCCGGCTTGTCGGCCGCCATTGAGCTGGCTGATCGCGGCCTCTCGGTGCGGCTGCTCGAAGCCCGCGAGGTCGGCTTTGGCGCCAGCGGGCGCAACGGCGGCCAGGCGATCCACGGGCTGGCCTGCGACCAGGGCGAGATCGAGTCGCAGCTGGGGCCCGACGAGGCCAGGCGGGTCTTCGCCATGTCGATCGAGGCGCTGGACCTGCTCAAACTGCGTTGCCAACGCTTCGACATCGATTGCGACTGGCGCGATGGCTACCTCGGCGTGGCCACCAGCGCCGGCAAGGCCCGCGATTTGCTGGCGGGTGCCGACCACTTGGCCCAGGCCTACGGCTACCCGATGCAGGCCATCGCCAGGCCTGAGCTGGGCGCCTGGATCAACAGCCCGCGTTACCACGCGGCGGTGCACGACCCGCGCTCGGGCCACCTGCATCCGCTGAAGTACACGCTGGGCCTGGCGCGCGCCGCCAGCGGGCTGGGCGTGCTGATCCATGAAGCCACGGCGGTGACCGCGCTGACGCCGGGCCCCCGGCCGGTGCTGCACACCGCCTGCGGCCGGGTGACCGCGCGCCAAGTGCTGCTGGCGGGCAACGTCTACCTGCAAGGACTGGTGCCGAAACTGGCGGCCCGCATCATGCCGGTGGGCACCTACATCGTGGCCAGCCAGCCGGTGGGCGAGGCCCTGGCGCGCCAGTTGATCCCGTGTAACGCTGCTGTCTGCGACAACAACTTGGTGCTCGATTACTTTCGCTTCAGTGCCGACTGGCGGCTGCTGTACGGTGGCCGGGTCAGCTACAGCACCGCCACCCCGATAAACCTGGCCGACCGCATGCGCAAACGCATGGCCGAAACCTTCCCGCTGCTGGCCGACACCCCGGTCAGCCATGCCTGGGGCGGCTTTGTCGACATCACGATGAACCGCGCGCCCGATTTCGGCCGCCTGCCCGACGCGCCTCAGGTCTACTACCTGCAAGGCTTTTCGGGCCACGGCCTGGCGCTTACCGGCTTGGCCGGCCGCCTGGTGGCCGAGGCCATGGCCGGTGATGCCTCACGATTCGACACCTTCGCGCAGCTCAAGCACCATCCGTTTCCGGGTGGCAAGCTGCTGCGCACCCCCGCGCTGGTGCTGGGCATGGCCTGGTACCGGCTGAAAGACGCGCTGGCATGACGACCGATTCGACCCCCAACCAAAGCCCAGCACCGCGCAAACCCATCGTGCTGGTGCCCGCTTGCAACCGCCTGCTGGGTGACCACGCTTTCCACATCGCCGGCAGGAAGTACGTCGACGCGGTGCGCCTGGCCGGCGCCACGCCGCTGATCGTGCCGACCGCGCTGGCCGACGAGTTCGACGCCCTGCTCGATGTTGCCGACGGCCTGCTGCTGACCGGCTCGCCGTCGAACGTGCACCCCAGCCATTACGACGAGGACGTGCGCGACCGCACCTTGCCGCTAGACCCGGCGCGCGACGCCTGGACCCTGCCGCTGATCCGCCGTGCGCTGGAACGCGGCCTGCCACTGTTTGCGATTTGCCGCGGCACCCAGGAGATCAACGTGGCGCTGGGCGGGTCTTTGCACCAGGCGGTGCACGAGATCGGCCCCCACATCGACCACCGTGCGCCGCAGGGCAAGTCGGCCGACACCCAGTACGCCGCCGCGCACGAGGTCGAGGTGGTGCCCGGCGGCGTCCTGGCGCAGATCGTCGGCCGTCCCAGCTTCAAGGTGAACTCGCTGCACGGCCAGGCCGTCAACCGCCTGGCGCCGGGTTTGCGGGTAGAGGCCCGCGCGCCCGACGGCGTGGTCGAGGCGTTCTCGGTGGCCGACGCCAAGGGCTTCAACCTCTGCGTGCAATGGCACCCGGAATGGCAGGCCGCCAACAACCCGGTCTCGATGCTGATGCTGCAGGCCTTCGGCGAGGCGGTGCGTGCGCACCGGGACAACCGCATGGCCAAGCTGCGGCACCCCATTCCCTAGCGCCCGCCACAGTCCCCCCGTCCTCATCCACCAGCCCCTCCACCAGCCCCTCGGCGAACAACGGCCACGAAAGCCGGCCGCCGCCACGAGAGCCGCCCTCACACTGCAAGACCAGCGCAAAACCCCAACAAGGTGTTCCATGGTGAATCGAGAAGATTTCAGCTTCAGCGATCTTGAAAACTGGCTCAACGAAGAGCGCGTGACCGAGATCGAATGCCTGGTGCCCGACCTGACCGGCGTGGCCCGCGG
>JAYVDE010000572.1:0-3440 GCA_043749575.1 Burkholderiaceae bacterium
CCGCCGCATCGAGATCGAGCTGGTCGCCCAGCATGACGATCAAAGACCGCAGCTCAGCCACCGCTGACCTTGTGGCGTCGACAGGCGTCGGAGCAGTACTTCACATCGGCCCAGTTTTTCGCCCAACGCCGCCGCCAGCTTATCGCCAGACCGCAGCCGACGCAGGGCTTGCTGGGCAATGCGGCCTTGTTGCCGCGAAAGCCGGTGGGGTGCAAGGTCAAGTTGAAGCCTCGCCCGCGGCGAGCGTGTTCACGCTTTTTTGGCCCAGGCGCTGCACCAGCCCGCGGCCGCCACCTGCTTGCCACCAAACAGCGGGCAGCCGCCCGCCTTGTCGGTGGCCTTGCCCTGGTAGAGCACGCAATTGGCGCAGTTTTGACCGGCCGCGAATTTCGGGTACTTCTTGGCGTCGACGCGTTTGGCATCCGCCACGTAGCCGAGCGCTGCCGCTTGGCCCTCTTTTTCGTCGACCAGCGCCTGCGCCTGGGCGCTGGTTACCAGTGCCGCGCCAGATGCGGCCAGGGTCATCAGGAAAACACGGCGGGGAAGGGGAAATTTCATGGCGAACTCCGGTGGGTGGGTGATGCGGCGGGAAAACGGTGGGTCAAACAACATGACGGTGAAACGCGTGATCGGCCGGTTCATGGCCAATGAGGTGGGCGGCGACTTGGGTGGCAGCTTGGATGGCGTCAGGGATGCTAAACGTGCCCGCCGCATCGGCTCTATCGGATGATCCACCCTGCGGCATGGCCGCGGCGAGTGAACGAGCCGACAGCCGGGCGCCTTCGACGCCCGTGCCGCCGAGAAAGTCGCCGCAGACGCCCAGACCTTGGCCAGCATCCCACCAGGACAATTCGGCTGCTACAGGTCTTGCAGCCTGTGGCAGCGCGTAGCGCCAGCGGTGCACCACGCAGTGATGCCAGTGGGTGGGGCAGCCCAGCCAATCGGCCAGTGCCGCCTGCAGCTGCAGCAATATCCATTCGACCGGTTGTTCGAGGTGCCTACGGCTCCAGCCCACCTGGGCATGTGCGACCCAATGTGCCTGACAGGGCAGCTGCGCCCGGCCTGGCCGCGCATCTTGGCGCAGCAGCCAGGCCAACGGGCCAGTTGGCGGCCGGGCCAGGTCCCAGCCCAGCGCTGCTCGCGCATCGTCCGCGACGCCCATCAATGTCCAGCAAGGTTGCATGGTAGCCAGCGATGCATGTCGTGCCCAATCGCGCCGATGCGGGCAGAGCAGGGATGCAGCCTGGGCCGGCGGCATCGCCAACACCATGGCATCAAACCACTGACTGGGGCAGTCGCCTGCGGCCTGAAGCTGCCAACCGAGCGGCCCGCGGTGCAGGCTGTCAACCGCAAATGACCACGTGGCAGCCGCTCCAGCCAGCAGATGACGGCAGAGTGACGGCGAATCTGTTGTCGGCAGGTAGAACTGATCGCCATCCTCAATGGCCAATGAACCGGCGGCCAACGTGGGCGCCCACTCGGCCAGCCAGCCGGCGTGCAGCGCTTGGTCGATGAAGCTTTGACGGCGTGCAGAGCGAGCCGTGATGCCGACGGCGCCATGGTCGAACCGGGTGGTGCAGGCTCGGCCGCATCGGTCAAGCCATTCGACGCGGCGGGTCGCCAAACGCCCCCCGGGGCCGCGAGATTTGTCGAACACGTGGACGGCGTGTCCGGGCCCGGCCAGCACCAGCGCCTGCGCCACTGCGGCGCCAGCGATACCGGTACCCAGCACCGCTACAGAACGAGATTCAGTGAGCAACATTCAATGAATAGTACATTTATCCGATTCATCACGAATTCAAACATCGTTCAAGCTACTCAAAGTCGCTGGCATTTCGAGTCAAATCGAATTCAATTTGAATGTTGGATTGGGGCGTTGCAATGCTTGAACAGCGCTGGCGGCAAAGCGCAGCACCACCGGGCCGGTTTGTCGACGGCGCTGCGCTCGGCGCGGCAGGCCTTGAATTGCAAGCGCGGCCGATGGCATGGCGAAACGCAACGATCCGCACAGTCGCCCACCACCCGGCGCTGGTGACGTCTGATCGTCGATCGAAACGCGTTGTTTACCATGCGCAGTTGCAACGCTGGCCGGCGGGTCCACTGCGCCAGAATCGAATCGAAAATGAAAATAATATTTCCATCAAATCAACCCCTTAGCCCCTGGCGCCTGAGCGTGGCGCCGATGATGGATTGGACCGACCGGCACTGCCGCTACTTCCATCGCCTGATCACCCGCCACACCCGGCTTTACACCGAGATGGTGACCACCGGCGCGCTGCTGCACGGTGATCTGCCGCGGCACCTGGACTTCAACGCCGAGGAACACCCGCTGGCGCTGCAGGTGGGCGGCAGCGAGCCAGCCGACCTGGCCCAGGCCGCACGGCTGGCGCGGCAGTGGGGCTATGACGAGATCAACCTGAACTGCGGCTGCCCCAGTGAGCGGGTGCAGCGCGGCGCCTTCGGGGCCTGCTTGATGGCCGAGCCGGCGCTGGTGCGCGACGGCATCAAAGCCATGCGCGAGGTGCTGGGCGACGACCTGGCGGTGACGGTGAGGCACCGCATCGGCATCGAGCGCATCGAGCGCTACGGCTTCATGCGCGACTTTGTCGGCACCGTGGCCGAGGCCGGCTGCACGGTGTTCATCGTGCACGCCCGCAACGCCTGGCTGCAAGGCCTCAGCCCCAAAGACAACCGCGAGCTGCCACCGCTGCGTTATGAACTGGTGCACCGGCTGAAGCAGGAGATGCCGCAGTTGACGATCGCCATCAACGGCGGTTTCAGCGGCAACGACCAGATCGCCGCGCAGTTGGACGGCATGGCTGGCCTGGCCGGCGTGGACGGTGTGGACGGTGTGATGGTCGGCCGCGAGGCCTATCACCACCCGGCGCTGATGGCCGACTGGGACGCGCGCTTCTGGGGCGAAGGCAGCGCACCGGTGGTCGACGACGACTGGCGCTTAGGCGTCGAGGCGCAGATGCTCGACTACATCGAGCGCCAGCAGGCGGCCCACGGCACACCCTGGAGCCACGTCACCCGCCACCTGCTGGGGCTGTGGAATGGCCAGCCCGGTGCCCGCCGCTGGCGCCAGGTGTGGAGCGACCACCACCACAAGGCCTTGCCGGTGCGCGAGGTGGCGCAGCGGGCCCACGCCGCCCGTGCGGCGGCGCTGGTGGCCGCCAGCGCCTAGTAGTTCGTTTCACCAAAGGCATTACGAAATGGAATCGATGGATTTTTTCGCCAGGCTAGGCGTAGACCCGCAGTCGCACTGCCAGCGCGGCAAGGGGATGCAACGACGCATGGCGGAAAAAGACGCGATTTCATGTCGTGTTTTTGGTGAAACGGACTACTATTGATTCGGCCCTGTGAAGTCTCAAGCCGCATAACGCACACGGCGGTCTTGAAAGTAGCTGATCACGCGCTCTGGAGTTCGTTCCAGCATG
>JAYVDE010000573.1:0-3439 GCA_043749575.1 Burkholderiaceae bacterium
CAAGCTCCGCAAGCCCGCAACACGGGGCCACTAAGCCAAGTCTGACGCGCAAGTGGCTCACAGCGTGAGCCATCACGAACTAACGAGCAAAGAGCCCCGGGGTGGGCTACTGTCTCAGTACAAATTCCAATGATTCGATTGAACAGCTGGCGCGCCACGGCCGCCCTGATTTTTGGTTCCAGCTTTACATCCAACGTGACCGCGCCATGGTTCGGGCGCTGGTCGACCGCGCTGCCGCCGCCGGCTGCCCGGTGCTGTGCGTCACCGTCGATTTACCGATCCAGGGGCCGCGTGAACGCGATGTGCGCAATGGCTTCACCGTACCGCCCCGGCTTCAGCTGGGCGATGTTTTTGACTACGCAACACGGCTGGGTTGGTTGTGGCGCATGGCTTGCGGCCCCCGCATCACCTTTGCCAATCTTGAGCGACCCGGTGGCGACGCGTCGAGTCTGAAGACTTTGGTGGAGCACATCAGCTCCCAATTTGATCAAACCGTGAGCTGGAACGACATCGGTTGGCTCAAATCGATCTGGCCAGGACGACTGGCCATCAAGGGCATTCTCCATCCGCAGGATGCCAAGCTGGCGGTCGAGCATGGGGTCGACGCGGTGATCGTTTCCAATCATGGCGGTCGGCAACTGGACGGTGCGCCGTCGGCCATTTCGGCTTTGCCCGGCATCGTGGCAGCGGTCGCCGGCAGAGCCGAAGTATTGATGGATGGGGGTATTCGCCGTGGCAGTGATGTGGTCAAGGCCATGGCCCTGGGTGCAAGCGCTTGCCTGATCGGGCGTGCCGGACTGTATGGTCTGGCGGCAAAAGGGGAAGGCGGGGTGACGCGAGCCATCGATATCTTGAAAAAAGAAATCGACGTGACTTTGGCCTTGCTTGGCCAGCCGGACATCACAAAAATTGACCGATCGGCGATTTCGGTAAAATTTGCTTGAAATCTTGAATTGAACCCGAGTAGAGGTCGGCGTTTTATTTACTTCAAGGCCCGAGATGACCATTCAAACTCAACGACATTGCAGCACCTTCGAGTCTGGCCTTGACCGCTTGCCAGGCAGTCGACCGGCATGGACCTTTGGCCGATGAAGCCAGGCCTGTTGGTGACTTTTGAACTGCCGATTGAAGTCCGGCATATTCTGGAACGGTCCTTTGATGTCAATTACGCGCCGGCGGGGTTCAGGCTGCAACCTGGCGCGACCTTGGACCTGGTGCAAGGACATTCAATGATTCTGGTGTCGGCCACCCAAGATCGGCTCAATGCTGATCTCATGGCTTGTTTGCCGAATACTGTCCGCGCGATTGCCACTTACTCGGTGGGTCACGATCACATTGATCTGGCCGCCGCGCGCGCCAGAGATATAGCTATTTTCAGCACACCTGACGTGCTCTCCACCGCTTGCGCGGAAGTCGGCATGTTGCTGTTGCTCGGGGCGGCCAGACGGGTCACTGAAAGTATTGATCTGTTGCGCAGCGGCCATTGGGCGGGCTGGACGCCGACCCAGCTCAATGGCACGGGGCTTGCCACAAAGGTGCTGGGTATTTTCGGCATGGGTCGTATCGGCCGCGAGGTCGCCAAACGTGCGCGTGGTTTTGACATGGTAATCCACTACACCAACAGATCGCGATTACCGCCCGATCAGGAGCAGGGGGCAATCTTCCACGAATCTCCCGAGTCACTGCTCTGTGTATCGCAGTTTTTGCTGTTGGCCTGCCCTGCAACGCCGCAGACGACGGGTTTCCTCAACGCCCGCACCATTGCCATGTTGCCGCACGGCGCCATCGTGGCCAACATCGGACGTGGTGCCGTCGTGGTCGACAGCGATCTGGTCCGTGCGTTGTCGACCGGCCGCATCGCCGCGGCCGGGCTGGATGTATTCAACGGTGAACCTGAAATATTTCCGGGTTACGCCACGCTGCCCAATGTTTTCATGCTGCCGCACATCGGCAGTTCGACGACCGAAGCCCGGCAAGCCATGGGCGAAATTGTGGTGCAGGGGTTTACAGCGTTCGCGGCGGGCCAGCCGACCCCCAATAGGATTGCTTGACGGGTGATGCGCCGCAGGCGGGCGCAGTCAAGGCAGCGGTCGATCCCTCGCACCGTTGTTCAGGTTGGCTCGCGCCGGACCGGGCGCCCGCGCCGATGGACGCCGCTGCGATCAGCCCTTGATGCGCAGCCCGAGGTAGACGCTGCGCGGTGCGCCGGGGGCCACGAATACCGCGTCTGCCGCGTGTCCGGTGTAACGGCCCTGGCCATCGAACACCGTCTCGGCCAGCGCGCCGTAGGTTTCATAGCCTCGGTTCAAGGCGTTCTGCAGCCGCGCCACAACGCTCACGGCCGGGCTGGCCTGCCACTGCAGGCGCAGGTGCAGCAAGCCGTAGCCGGGCACGCGCAGCACCCGGTGCTCGGTGGCGTTGTCGGTGGTCAGGCCATCCTCGTTGCCCTGCACGCCACGTGACGACACTAGCTGCAGGTCGGCACCGACCGACAGTCCGGTGGCCAGCGCCCAGTCGGCGGCCAGCTTGCCGGTCTGGCGCGGCAGGCCAGCCAATGGGGTGCCTGGCGTGATGGTGACATTGCGCTCGCCCATGCGCAGGATGCCGTCGGCCTGGTAGGTGGCCTGCAGATGGCTGTAGGCGGCGCTCACCGCCACGCTGCCCAGCTGGGCCTGCCACGAGGCATCCAGGCCCTGGTGACGGGTGCGTTCGAAGTTCTGGAAGTAACCCAGCTGGCTGGTTGCGCTGATGCTGCCGAAGACGATGTCGTCGTGGTTGTCGGTGCGGAACAGCGCCAGTTCCACCCGCTGGCCGGGGGGGCCGAAGCCCGGCCGCCAGCGCAGGCCGGCTTCCAGGCTGAGCGCGCGCACTTGTTTCAGGTAAGGGTCGCTCTGCAGGCCGGCAGGCAGGCGGCAGGGCTGGGCGGGGTCGGCGCAGCCGAGTTCGATCACCGTCGGCACGCGCGTGTTGCGGGCCAGGTTGCCGAACACCGTGAGGCCGCTCGCCAGTTGCTGGGTGATGCCGAGCGCCGGGTTCAGGCTCTGGTAGCTGAAGCGCTCGTGCGGCTTGTCCTCGAACACGCCGGTGTCGTCGTCGACGGTGCTCAAGGTGTTGCCGACGCGGCTGTGGTTGAGCCGCAACGTGCTGGTCAGGTGGCTGCCGGCGGCCAGCGTCATGGTGTCAGTGGCGTAGAGGCCCAGGTGGGTCGATCGACCGGACACCGTGGCGCTGAGTGCGGCGGGCGTGCTGCCGGCATCAACGCGCCGGGTGTCGTCGAAGCGGCCTGCCTGCGCGTCCTGGCGGTAGCTCACCCGGCTGGTGTCGGCCGTGGCCCCCAGCTGCCACTGGTGGGCAGGGCTGCGCCGGGCCAGGCTCAAGCCCAGGCCCCAGGCCTGCTGCCGCGTGGTGGTGGTGTGCAGCGCAGCGGTGGGCGCGTTCG
>JAYVDE010000574.1:0-3437 GCA_043749575.1 Burkholderiaceae bacterium
CCAATACAAAAGCCACAGCCTGCTGCGCCACCTGCAGCGCGGCTGGGCGTTCTTGAAAAGCGAGATGAACGAGTTCGTCGACTTGCTGCCGGCGCAGCAGCGGATCGACGAAGAAAGCTGGTACCGCGGCACGGCCGACGCGGTCTACCAAAACCAGGACATCCTGGCCGCTTACGGCGCCGATTACATCGTGGTGCTGGCCGGCGACCACATCTACAAGATGAACTACGCGCTGATGCTGGCCGACCACGTCGCCCAGGGCCGCGAGTGCACCGTGGGCTGCATCGAGGTGTCGCGCGATGAAGCCAGCGCCTTCGGCGTGATGGCCATCGACGAACAGCGCCGCATCATCGACTTCGTCGAAAAACCCGCTGATCCGCCCAGCCTGCCCGGCAAGCCCGACCGCAGCCTGGCCAGCATGGGCATCTACATCTTCAACGCCCGCTACCTGTACCGCGAGCTGGAACGCGACATCGCCGACCCCAGCTCCAGCCACGACTTCGGCAAGGACATCATCCCGGCGGCGGTGCGCAACGGCAAAGCGGTGGCGCATCCCTTCGAGCTGAGTTGCGTGGGCACCAAGCCGGGGCTGCAGCCCTACTGGCGCGACGTGGGCACGATCGACGCCTACTGGGACGCCAACATCGACCTGACCGCCACCGACCCCGAGCTGAACCTCTACGACACGCGCTGGCCGATCTGGACTTACCAGGCGCAGCTGCCGCCGGCCAAGTTTGTCCACAACCAGCCCGACCGGCGCGGCATGGCGGTTGAATCGATGGTCTCGGGCGGCTGCATCGTCTCGGGCGCGGTCTTCCGCTCGGTGCTGTTTTCCGGCGTGCGGGTGCATTCCTACGCCAGCGTGAACTGGAGCGTGTTGCTGCCCGACGTGCAGGTGGGCCGTGGTGTGCGCCTGACCAAGGTGGTGGTCGACCGCGGCTGCAAGATCCCCGACGGCATGGTGGTCGGTGAGGACCCGATCGAAGACGCGCGGCGCTTTCACCGCAGCGAGCAGGGCGTGACGCTGGTCACCAGCAAAATGCTGCGCGCGCTGGAGAGTTGATTCCGATGCCCGAAACACAAGCGACCCAGCCGGCCAGCCGCAGTGACGGCATGAAGGTGCTGCACGTCGCCGCCGAGATTTACCCGCTGGTCAAGACCGGTGGCCTGGCCGATGTGGCGGCCGCGCTGCCGCCGGCGCTGGCCGAGGCTGGCGCCGATGTGCGCTTGCTGCTGCCCGGCCTGCCGGCGATCCTGGATGCGGTGCAGTCAGCCCGCACCGTGGTCGACATCGGTGCCTGCTTCGGCGCCTTGCGGGTGCGATTGCTGCTGGGCCGCATGCCGGGCAGCCAGCTGCCGGTGTACGTGGTCGACGCGCCGCACCTGTACCGGCGTGGTGGCAGCCCTTACCAGGCCAGCGACGGCAGCGAGTGGCCCGACAACCTGCTGCGTTTTGCGCTGCTGGGCTGGGTGGCGGCGCACTTGGCCGCTGACGACGCCGACCCGGCCTGGGTGCCCGACATCGTGCACGCGCACGACTGGCATGCCGCGATGGCCTGCGCCTACATGGCCGACCATCTGCCGACCCAGGCGGCATCGGTTTTCACGGTGCACAACCTGGCGTTTCAGGGGCTGTTTGCGCACCAGGATGGGTTGAGGCTGGGTCTGGGCTCACGTTACCTGTCGCCCGCCGGGCTGGAGTTTCATGGCCAGCTGTCGTTCATGAAGGCCGGGCTGGTCTTCGCCGACAAGGTCACCACCGTCAGCCCGAGCTACGCCCGCGAGATCGCCAGCCACGAATTTGGCTGCGGCCTGGACGGCGTGATCCGCGGCCGTGGCGCCGACGTGACCGGCATCCTCAACGGCATCGACGACGCGGTGTGGAATCCGGCCACCGATGGGGCCATCGCCGCGCGATACGACGTCGACCGCCTGGCCGGCAAACAGTTCTGCCGGCTGGCGTTGCAGGACGCGCTGGGTCTGGTGCGTGACGACCAGGCGCTGATCGTCAGCGTGGTCAGCCGCCTCACCTCGCAAAAGGGCCTCGACCTGGTGCTGACCGCACTGCCGGCGCTGGTGCGCGAGGGGGTGCAGTTGGCGATCCAGGGCACCGGCGATCCGGCACTGGAAGCTGCCTTCCGCATGGCCGAGCAGGTGCATCCGGGCCGGGTGGCGGTGCACATCGGCTACGACGAGCCCCGTGCCCACCGCTTGGTGGCCGGCGCCGATGTCATCGCCGTGCCCTCGCGCTTCGAGCCCTGTGGTTTGACGCAGCTGTACGGCTTGCGCTATGGCACCGTGCCGCTGGTGCGCCGGGTGGGCGGCCTGGCCGATACGGTGGTCGATGATGCTGGCGGCGCCGGAGGGGTGGCCCAAGGCGGCGCTGCGGCCGACCGACAAACCGGTTTCGTCTTCGACGCCGCCACGCCGGGCGCGTTCGAGGCCTGCACGCGCCGCGCCTTGCTGCTCAAGCGCAACGCCGCGGCCTGGCAGGCGGTGATGCGGCGCGGCATGTCGCAGAACCTGTCGTGGACCGGCCCGGCCCGCGACTACCTGGCCTTGTATGCCCAGGCCCGATTGGCCCGCGCTGCGGGGCCGCGCCGCATCGACTTCTGAAACGGTGCTTGAAGTTGACGGCACGGCGCCGGCGCCAGCCGGCTGCGCGCCGTTCGTGGCCAGCTCAATCGACGCGCGCGCCCGATTCCTTGACGATCTTGGCCCACTTGGCGCCGTCGCTGCGGATCACCTTCAAGAACTCTTCCGAGCTGCTGGTGTAGGGCTCGAAAAACTGGGCGCGGATGGCCTGGCGCATCTCGGGCGAGCGCAGCACCTTCACCAACTCACTCTGCAGTTTGTCGGCGATCGGCTTGGGCAGGCCAGCCGGCGCCATGATGCCGAACCACAGGTCGCTGCCGGCGGCCGAGTAGCCTGGCACGCCGGCCTCTTCCATGGTCGGCACCTCGGGCAGGTAGGGGCTGCGCTTGCTGCTGGTGACGGCCAGCGCCCGCACCCGGCCGCTGCGGCTTTGCGGAATGGCCACGTTCAAGACGTCGAACATGAACGTGATCTGGCCCGAAATCGTGTCGTTCATCGCCATGGCGCTGCCCCGGTAGGGCACGTGCTGCATCTGCGCGCCGGTCAGCATCTTCAGCACTTCGCCCGACAAGTGGTTGGATGAGCCGTTGCCGGCTGAACCAAAGCTCACCTTGCCCGGATTGGCCTTGGCGTACTCCACCAGTTCTTTGACGTTCTTGGCCGGGTGGTTGGCGTTGATCACCAGCATGTTGACGTAGGAGACGGCCATCGTCAGCGGCGTGAAGTCTTTGATCGGGTCGTAGCCGACGCGGTCACCGTACAAGGCCGGATTGATGGTGTGCGTGCCGGTGGTCGACAAGCCGATGGTGTAGCCATCGGGCGCCGACTTGGCCAGGGCCTGC
>JAYVDE010000575.1:0-22361 GCA_043749575.1 Burkholderiaceae bacterium
AGCGCTTCCGCGCGATCATGCACGGGCTCGACCATGCTCAATCCTCAACCCTTCACTGATCGCCAAGCAGGTGTTGCGCTTGGGATTTGAAACCGCCCGCTACTGCCGGTCTGGGTCGGCAGCGCCAGGTCGTGACCATCCGATGCAGGCGTCCGACGCCGAAACTGCTGAGACCTTCGGCCGGTCTTGGGGAACGACCGCTGTCGCCATATCGGCATTTTTCGACGGCTGAGGCAAACGTCAAGTTCCAGGGTAGACCGGTCGTCCGCTGAAAAAACCGCCGACGGCTCCTATGGGTCGGCCACGGCCAGTCGCTTGCTCGATTTCGACGCCGGACAGCTGACATTCCGCTTGGCGCGCCATCAGGTGTTCGACGAAGTTTTGACAACCATTGCCAACAGCCAGATCATCTGCCGATGAGCACGACCAGCACCATGAACATTGCACTGCCGGAGCCGATGCGCGCGTACGTCGCCAAGCGCGTCGAGTCTGGGCAGTTCGGCAACACCAGCGAGTACGTCCGCGAGCTGATCCGACGGGATCAGCGGGAGCAGGACATAGCCCGGCTGCGGGCCATGGTCGAGGTGGGACTCGCCAGCGGGCCGGCCAGGGCTGATACCGCGCAAGACTGGGCCGAGCTGGAAGCCATCACGCGCGCAACCAAGGCGTGACTGGGCCGCGCGAGGGGGCAGCTCGGACCAAGCCGTACGTCATGCGGCCTCAGGCCCGGGAGGACCGGCGTTCGGAGGTGCACCACTACCGCCAGGAGGCCGGTGCTGCCGTCGCCAACAAGCTCGTGAAGGCCATGGCCAAAGCCCTGCAGGACCTCGAGCGCAACCCGTCCATTGGCTCGCCCGCCCTGGGCAGACTGCTCGGCATCGACGAGCTCAGAACCTGGCGCCTGCAGGGCTTTGCGCTGACCTTCTGGTACTTCGAGCGGGCAGATCACATCGAGGTCATTCGCTGGGTGGGGTAACGGCAGGATCAGGGGGAGGTGGAGCTTAGAGCCGAGTGAAATCGGCCGCTACAGCAGCCGCAGCGTGTCGGGCCGCAAGGCCTGCAGCGCCAGCTGCAACGCCGGGTCGTCACGGCCGAAGGTGAAGTCGGCAAAGTCGAAGCCCGGACCCACGCTGGCGCCGACGTAGGCAAAGCCATGCTCTGCGGCAACGCGCTCATCGCCGCCGTCGGTGGTTGGCGTTGCGGCGAGTGCGGGCAACGGCTCGGCCGCCTGCCACCACATCGCCGGCACCACATGGCGCGGCCGATGGCCCTCGGCGTCGACCGGGGCCAGATCGACCTGCAGCACCCGGCTCAGATTGGGCGGCACCAGCCACAAGCGCAGCGGGCCGCCTTCGAGTAAATGCCAGGCTTCGTCGGCCGCCACCCGGTGCCAGGCAGAGCATTGGCCTGCCAGCAGCAGGAAGTCGATGCTGGTCAGCGTGTGGCGGGCCGGGCCCGTGCTGTCGCCCCTGGGATCGACCGCGCCGACCACGTCGACCACGCCGACCGCACCGACCGCGCCGACCGGTCGCACCAGGCCCTCGCCGCGGAAAATCTCGCGGTACCAGCCGCCCTCGGGGTGCGGCGCCAGCGCCAGCAGGTCGATCAGCGCCTGGGCACGGCCGCCCGAGCCCGCGGCAGCGCTGGTCATGGCTGGTCGCGGTTGCGCTGACGCACGCCTTCGCGCCGCTGTTCCACGTCGCCGGCGCTGACCTGGCTGTTGAACTCGCGGGCGCGGCTTTTCTCCAGTGCCATGCCGTCGCCAAAAGCCAGCGCAAAACCGTCGTTGATGATCGCCTTGTAGCGCAGCAGCATCTCGGGCAGCGTGCCCAGCATGTCCAGCGCCAGTGCACGGGCGGCCGGCATCAGCTCGTCGGGCGCCAGCACGCGGTTGACGAAGCCCCAGGCCGCGGCCTGCTCGGCGCTGACCCAGTTGCCGGTCAACGAGACCTCGCGCGCCCGGTAGGGCCCGATCGCGCGGCTGAGCTTTTGCGACAGGCCCCAGCCCGGCGCCACGCCGATGCGGGCATGGGTGTCGGCGAAGCGGGCGTGGGTCGACGCCAGCAGCACGTCGCAGGCCAGCGCCAGCTCGAAGCCGCCGGTCACCGCCGCGCCGTTGATCGCGCCAATCACCGGCTTGGCGCAGCGGGCGATGGCGGCCACCGGGTCGCCCATGGGCTGGCCTGTCGCCGTGTGCGCCGGCTTGGCTTCGGTGCCGCCCAGGCTGCCCTGACCGGCACCGATCTCCTTCAAGTCGAGGCCGGCGGTGAAGGCCCGGCCGGCGCCGGTGAGGATCAGCACCCGCACGGCGGGGTGGGCAGCTGCGGCGTCCACCGCCTCGGCAATGGCGGTCATCAGCGCCTTGCTCAGCGCATTCATCGCCTGCGGGCGGTTCAGCGTCAGCACGGCATAGCCGGCGGGGTGGAGCTCGGTGAGCACCAGGTCGGTGGGCGTGTCTTGGGTCATGGCGATGCGCCGGGGCGCGGCGGGTTGGGCGGATTGGGGCGCGGGTTAGGCGCGGGTTGGGCGCGGGTTGCGGTGGCTACGCTCCCGCAGCCGTTCAGGATTTCGGGCGCTCAGGCGCCGCCGTGCTCACTGCAGAATCTCGACCCGGTTGCGGCCGTTGCGCTTGGCCTGGTAGAGCGCCGAATCGGCACTGTGCACCAGCGCGGCCGAGCCCCCGCCGGCCAGCGCCACAGTGGCGGCCACGCCGATGCTGACCGTCAGCGGGTAACCGCCCTCGACGATGCGGCGGGTGTCGGCAGCGGCCACCGCACGGCGGATGACCTCGGCGATTTCCAGCGCGCCGGTCGCGCCGGTGCCGGGCAGCACCACCGCGAACTCTTCGCCGCCATAGCGTGCGGCCATGTCGCTGGCGCGGCGCACGTTGTCGCGGATCACCTGGCCCACGCAGGCCAGAAAGCGGTCGCCGATCTGGTGGCCGAAGCGGTCGTTCAGCGGCTTGAAGCGGTCGACGTCGATCATCAGCAGGCCCAGCGGCGTGGCGTCGCGCAGCGCGCGGTACCACTCCTTGTGCAGCGTGGCGTCGAACTGGCGGCGGTTGGGCAGGCCGGTGAGGGCATCGGTGGAGGCCAGCGTGGACAGCTCGGCGTTCATGCGGCCCAGCGTCTCTTCGGCGTGCCGGCGTTGGTCGGCGTCGCGCAAGGTCACCAGGTAGTCGCCCAGGCCGTTGCCCGGCGGCAGCGAGGCCACCCGCGCTTCGACCCACAGCGTGCTGCCGTCGCGCCGCAGTGCGCGGAACAAATCGGGCACCACGCCGCGCTGGGCGGCCTTGGTGAAGTGGCGGGCGATGAAGGCGGCGCGGTCTTCGGGTGCCAGCAGTTCGGCCAGGGTGTGGCCGTGCAAGTCGTTGGGCGCGCAGCCCAGCAGGCTGGCGGTGGCCGGCGAGGCATAGCGGATCGCCAGGTCGGCATCGACCGCCACGATCAGGTCGATCGAATGCTCGGCCAGCAGCCGGAAACGCATGTCGGCGGTGTCGGCACCGGCGCGGCGCTCGGCGATGAAGGGCGACGGCACCGCGGGCTGGGGCGGCGCCGTGGCTGGGGTGGGCGGGGTGGTCGGGGCGCCGGCCACCACCCGGTGTTCGCGGCCCGAGACCACCAGCCGCCGGCCGTCGGCCAGCACCATCGACGCCAGCCGCGGTGCGCCGCCGCTGGCCGCCATACCGGCGGCCAGCGGCTGCACCCGACGGTCGTCGCCGGCCAGGCCCAGCGAGACGCCAAAGCCTTCCAGCAAGGTGGCCAATGCCCGCAGATCGGTCTCGCTCAAACCTTGGCCAATATCCGGGCCAATATCTGGGCCAATGCCGTGGCCAATTCCGTGGCTAACACCCTGGCTCAAACCCTCACTCCCTCGTCGTCACGCTGCGCACCAGGCGGTCATGCCGCGCCAGGGCGGGAAACCAGCGGGCCCAGACCAGCACCACGGCCACCGTGCCTAGGCCCCCCACCACCACCGATGCTACAGGCCCGAACAGCGCCGCCGTGGCGCCCGATTCGAATTCTCCCAACTGGTTGCTGGCGCCTATGAACACGCCGTTGACCGCGCTGACACGGCCGCGCATCGCGTCGGGCGTGGCCAGTTGCACCAGCGACTGGCGGATCACCACGCTGACCATGTCGGCCGCACCCGACAGCGCCAGCAGGGCGATCGACCAGCCGAGCTGGCGCGACAGGCCGAAGCCGACCATCGTGACGCCATACACCGCCACCGCGCCCAGCAGCCAGGCGCCGCTGCGGCGCTGCACCGGCCAGCGCGCCAGCAGCAGCGACATCGCCAGTGCACCCACCGCCGGCGCGGCGCGCAGCAGCCCCAGGCCGCCCGGGCCGGTGAGCAAGATGTCGCGGGCGAAGATCGGCAGCAGCGCGGTGGCGCCGCCCAGCAGCACCGCGAACAAGTCGAGCGACACGGCACCGAGCACCACCGGCCGCTCGGCGATGAAGCGCAGCCCGGCGGCCAGCGAGCGGATCGACATCGGCTCGCGCAGGCCGGTGACCGGGCGCGGTTGCAGCCGCAGCACGGCCGCCAGCGCGAGTGCAAAACCCAGCGCGCACACCGCGTAGACCAGCGCGGCGCCCGCGCCCGTGTCCGCGCCCGGGCTTGCGCTGCCACCCGCAAGCCCGCTGGCGGCGGTGGCGCCTGAGACCGCCGCCAGCAGCGCCGGTGCCAGCGCGTACAAGGCGCCGCCCAGCGCCGGCCCGCCGATGATCGCGCCCTGCAGCGCGCTGGCCGACAGCGCCAGGGCCTGTGGCAGCCGCTCGAACGGCACCAGCTGCGGCAGCAGGGCTTGCGAGGCCGGCATCTGGAAGGCCCGCAGGGCACCCAGCACCACCGACACCGCCAACAAGCCGCCGCGCCCCAGCCCGTCGGCACCCGAGGCAATGGCCAGCGCGGTGGCCACCACCGCCTGCAGCGCCAGCACCAGCGCCAGCACCCGCCGCCGGTCGTGGCGGTCGATGGTGTGGCCGGCCGGCAAGGCCAGCAGCAGCGCGGGCAGGAACTGCGCCAGCCCGACCAGCCCCAGGTCCCAGGCGCTGCCGGTCAGGTCGTACATCTGCCAGCCCAGCGCCACCAGCAGCATCTGGCCGGCAGCGGTGCTGGCCAGCCGCGACCACCAGTAGCGGCGAAAGTCGCCCGGACCCAGCAGGCGCGGTGGGCGGGCCCGCCCCGGCAAGCCCGGTTCGGCCAAGCCGCCGGGCTGGCCTGGTTCAGTGCTGGCCATGGCCGCCGGCAGCGCCGGGCGCGGCGGGCGGGTTGCGGGCGGGGCCGGCGTCGGCGTCGGCGGCGTCGGCGGCGCTGTCGTCATCAGCCAGTTGCTGCAACTGCACCAGCCGCTGGTAAATGCCGCCGTTGATCGCCATCAGCGCGGCATGGCTGCCGTGTTCGGCGATGCGGCCGTGGTTCAACACGACGATGTGGTCGGCCTCACGGATGGTCGACAGCCGGTGCGCGATGGCCAGCAGGGTGACCTGGCCGCGCAGCGCGGTCAGCGCCTGCTGCACCGCGCCCTCGGTCTCGCTGTCGATGTGGGCGGTGGCCTCGTCGAGCAGCAGGATGCGCGGTGCGCCGGCCAGCGCGCGGGCCATCGCGACCAGCTGTTTTTCGCCCACCGACAAACGCGCGCCGCCTTCGCCCAGCGGTGTGGCGTAGCCCTGCTCCAGCCGGCTGATGAAGCCGTGGGCATGGGCGGCGCGGGCGGCGGCCTCGACCTCGGCATCGCTCAAGGGCCGGCCCATCGCGATGTTCTCGCGGGCGCTGGCCGCCAGCAGGAAGGGGTCTTGCGGCACCAGGCCGACCTGGCGGCGAAAGTCGGCCTCGGCGATGGCTTCGATGGCCTGGCCATCCATGAACAGCGTGCCGGCCGGTGCCGGGTAGAAGCGCAGCAGCAGCGACAGCAGCGTGCTCTTGCCGCTGCCGGTGTGGCCGACGATGCCGACGAAGGCGCCGGGTGCGACGTCGAGGTTCAGCCCGTGCAGCACCGGGTGGCCGGCCTGGTAGGCGAAGTGCAGGTTGCGCACCGCCAGCCGGCCTTCGCCGACCTGGCCCGCACCGGTGGCCGCAGCGGCCAGCGGCTCGTTCAGCAGCGTGTTGACCCGCGCCGCGGCCACCACCGATTGCTGCAGCTGCGAGAACTGCATCGTGATCTGGATCAGCGGCTCGACCACCCGGCTGATGTAGCCGACGAAGGCGTAGAGCACGCCGACCTCCAGCGCGCTCAAGCCCGCACCCGCACCCGCACCCGCGCCCGCGCCGGCGCCCAGGCTGCCGGCCGCCGCGTCCTTCAGGCCGTAGACGGCGATCACCGCGGCCAGCAAGCCCACGTTGAGGAAGTCGAGCGCCGGGCGCAGCAGCCAGGCGTTGGCGCGCAGCTCTTGGCGGCGCGAGCCGTAGTGCGCCCAGTTGGTGTCGGCAAAACGCTGGGCGAAGCGGCCAGCCGCGCCGCTGGCCTGGATCACCGCCATGCCGGCGATCGATTCGGACGCCTGCGCGTTCAGGTCGCTGCGCAGCGCGCGGCTGCGTGCCACCGCCGGCGCCGACCAGCGCTGGTAGAGCCAGACGATGCCGACCACCGCCGGCACCAGCAGCGCCACGATCAGCATCAGCCGCCAGTTCAGCAGCGCCATCGTCAGCATCATCGTGGCCAGCATGATCACGCTGTCGAGCATCACGAACAGCAGCTGCACATACAGCGCCTTGACCGCCTCGGTGTCGTTGGTGACCCGGCTGACCAGCGCGCCGGTGATGGCGCGGTCGAAGAACGCCATCGGCAAGCGCAGCACATGGCCGTAGACCTGCTCACGCAGCCGCTGCACCGAGCGCATCGCCACGCCGGCCAGCCGCACCAGCTGCCAGTAACGCAGGCCGTTGGCGATCCAGCCTGCGATCAACGCGCCGCCCAGCAGCCCGGCGATGGCGGCCAGGTTGGCATCGCGCGGCAGCAGGTGGCGGTCGATGAAGGTCTTGCCCAGCAGCGGGCCCAGCGCCTCCAGCGCGGCGGCCAGCACCAGCCAGCCGACCGCGCCACGCAGCACCGGCGCATCGGGCCGGGCGCTGTGGACCAGCAGCGCGACGGCCTGGCGGCGGTCGTGCCCGTCGGGTTGGGCCTTCTCGGGCGTCATGGCGCTGCGCCCTCGGCGGGGTCGGCAACGCCAACGCCGGCGCCAACGCCAACGCCGTCACCGGCGCCATCACCGGCGCCATCACCGTCGCCATCCAGCAACGAGACTTCGATCTGCTGCACCCGCCACTGCGCCGCATACCAGCCCAGATGGCCATCGGCATGCACCAGCGCGGCCAGGTCGGCATGGCGGCCGTGCTCGGTGATGCGGCCGTGGCGCAGCACGGCGATCTGGTCGGCCTCCATCACCGTGGCCAGCCGGTGGCTGATCAGGATCACCGTGCGGCCCTGGCCATGGCGGCGCAGGCTGGCCAGGATGCGCGCCGCCGTGCCGGTGTCCACGGCCGACAGCGCATCGTCGAGCAGCAGCAGCGACGCGCCGCCCGGGCCACTGGCCAGCAGCGCGCGGGCGATCGCCACCCGCTGGCGCTGGCCGCCCGACAGCGTGATGCCGCGTTCACCGACCGGCGTGTCGTAGCCCTGCGGCAGGCGCAGGATGTCGTCGTGCACCGCGGCATCGATCGCTGCGGCTTCGATTTGCGCGCGGCTGGCGTCGGGCCGGGCCAGCGCGATGTTCTCGGCCACGCTGGCCGAGAACAAAAAAGGCTCTTGCGGCACCCAGGCGATGCCGGCGCGCAGCGCGGCCAGCGTGTAGTCGGCCAGGTCGTGGCTGGGCGGGTGCTGCGCCGCGCCGCTTGAGCCGGCTGAGCCGGTTGAGCCGGGTGAGCCGCTTGAATCGGCCGGCCCGCCCCAGCGGATGCGGCCCTGCTGCGGCGTCCACTGCCGCAGCAACAGCTTGATCAGCGTGCTCTTGCCCGCGCCAGTGGGCCCCACCAGGCCCAGCGTCTGGCCGGCCGGCAGCGTGAAGCCCACACCGTTCAGCGCCGCATGCAGGCTGCCGGGGTAGCTGAAGCGCAAGCCGTCGGCGTGCAGCGTGCCGGGCTGCACGGCGGCCATCGTGCCATCGTCGTCCACCGTCAGCGGCTGTTCCAGTACCGGCGCCAGCCGCAGCCAGGCGGCGTTGCCACGTTCGAACAGGCTTAACACCCAGCCGGCGGCAAACATCGGCCAGATCAGCTGGCCCAGGTAAAGGCCGAAGCTGGTCAGCTGGCCCAGTGTCATCTCGCCCTGCCAGACCAGCCAGCCGCCGTAGCCCAGCGACAGCGCCATTGCGGTGGTCAGCGACAGGCCCACCGCAGGCTCGTAAGCCGCCTCCCAGCGCTGGGCTCGCAGGCCGTGTGTGGCGGCGTTGCCGGCCAGCGCCGAAAACAACGCGCCGTGCTGCGTTTCCAGCCCCATCGCGCGCAGCGTGCGCACGCCGGTGAAGGTTTCCTGCACCTGGTCGTTCAGCGCGCTGAAGGCGTCCAGCGCCGCGCGCGCCGCCGCGTGCAGGTGGCGCGAGATCCACCAAAACGCCAGCGCCATCAGCGGGAACGGCAGCAGCACCACCAGCGCCAGCCGCCAGTCGACGCCCAGTGTCATCGTGGCCACCACCAGCACGAGGGTCAGCGTGCCGTCAAAGCCGGCCAGCAAGGCCTCGCCGGCGGCCATCTCCACCGCGTCGACATCGTTGGTGGCCAGCGCCATCAGGTCGCCGGTGCGGCGCGTCTGGTAGAAGCGCGGGCCCTGCAGCACCCAGCGCTGGTACAGCCGGATGCGCAGTTGAACCCCCATCCGGTACGCGGTGGCGTAGAGCTGCAGCCGCCAGGCCACCCGCAGGAAGTAGATGGCGGCGCCGGCGGCCACCAACAGGCCGATCTCGGGCCACAGCGCCGGGCCGCGCAGCGCGCCCGAGACCATGCCGTCGACGATGTGGCCGACCTGGCGCGGCAGCCACACGCTCAGCACTGCGACACCGGTCAGCATCAGCCCGGCCGCCACGTAGGCGCGCCAGTGGTCGCGCACGAAGCCGCCGATCAGGCGCGACAGGCTCAAGCCCGGCGCGGCGGTGGCGGTCGGGGCAGGGGGCTGGGGGGCGGGCGGAGCGGTCGACAAGACAGCGTTCGTTTTGGATCAGTGTTGGATGCCGGCCCATGTGCTGGACATGGCGTGGGCAGCACCGCAATCCAGCGGACGCCGCGGCGCCAGCTTCGCCGGTCCGCTGGCGGCGCCCCCTGGAGGGGGAGCGCCGCAGGCGCTGCGGGGGTGGGCGTTTTAATCCCGGATGTCGGTGATCACCTCGCGGCCGAAATCGTCGCTCACCAGCTTGCTCAGCAGCTGGCGGGCGCAGTCGGCCGGGCTCATCAGCTGGCCCTGGGCATGCAGCTGGGCGAAGCGTTCCCGCTCGGGGAACAGCGCCGGGTCGGCACCGCGCAATTGGGCCTGCATGTCGGTGTCGATCACGCCCGGCGCCATCGAGACGATGCGCGCGCCCGGTCGGCCATCGGACCGCGACGCTTCTTCCAGCGCCACGGCGCGGCTGAAGTGGTCCATGCCGGCCTTGGCCGCGCAGTAGGCCGCGCTGCCGGCCATCGCCCGCCGGCCCAGGCCCGAGCTGATGTTGAGCACCCGCCGCGAGGTGGCGGCCCAAGCGCCGGTGGCCGCCAGAAAGCTGGCGGTCAGCAGCAGCACGGCTTCCAGTCCGACGCGGCTGGCCTGGCTCAGCTGGGCCAGTGGCACCTGGCCCAGCGGCGCGGGCACGCCCACCAGGCCGGCGTTGTTGATCAGCGTGGCGCTGCGCAACTTCGAGGGGTCGAAGGTGGCCAGCCACTCGGCCAGCCGTTCGGCCGGCTGCAGCGGCTCGGCCAGATCGACCGGCCATTGGGTCAAGGCCACGCCGCTGGCGGTGGCCTGCGCCTGCAGGCCCGCGTGCTGGTGCCGGGCCATGCCCAGCACGGCGTGGCCGGGCTGCAGCAGCTGCGCCACCAGCGCGGCGCCCAGCCCGCGCGACGAACCGGTGACGATGAAGAGGTGTTCGGGATGGGCGGTGTTGGGGGTCTGGGTCATGGCGCGAGAGCATAAGCGCTGGCGCCCCAGCCGCAGTGTCAGGGCGCGAACGCCCCCGCGAAGGCCCCTGCGCGGCCCACGAAGGCCCGCGCAGGCCCGCGCAGGCCCCCAACCGCCCGCCCGCCGACAATGTGGCGATGAAAAAACCCTGGGTGCTGGCGCTGGTCGCCGGCGTGACCGTGCTGCTGCTGGCGCTGGCGCTGCCGCTGTGGCGCATGGCCAGCCGGGGTGGTGAAACCACGGCCAGCACTGCGGCTGCAAGCGGCTTGCCCTGGCAGGTGACGCCGCTGCGGGCCGCCGATGCCGGCCGTGCCGAGGTGTTCGGCCTGGTGCCGGGCCGCGACACCCTGGCCGACGCCGAAGTCTTGCTGCCAGACCGGCTGCAGGTGGCGCTGGTGGCCCGGCTCGGCGAGGTGGGCGTGCTGGAGGCGCTGGTCGAGCCCTACACCGCCGGCTTCGTCGCCGGCCGGCTGGTGCTGGCCTTTGAGGCCGATGCCGCCCAGCGGGCGCGCTGGCGCGAGCAGGCCAGTGGCTCGCAGCCGATGGAGGGCGGTGTGCGCCGCTTCACCTTGCGCGCCAGCGACCACGACCAAGCCCGCCGGGCCCGTCTGGTGGGCTTGAGCTTTTTGCCCACGGTGCGGCTGAGCGAGGCCGACGTGCGCCAGCGTTTTGGCGCACCGGCCGAAGTGCTGGCCCAGCCGGGTGGCAGCCAGGCGCTGCTCTACCCGGGCCTGGGGCTGGTGGCCAGCGTGGCCAGCGTCGCCAACAGCCAGCGCGGCGTGCTGCAGTACGTGGCGCCGATGGACTTTGCGCAGCGGCTGCGCGCGCCGCTGCTGGCCGCCGCGCCGCCGGTCAAACCCTGAGCCGGCGGGCCGACGCGCACCCTCCATGCAAGCCTTGCTCGACACCATCGCGCAGCTGGATCTTCCCGTCGATGCCCGGCGGGTGTTCCACGGCCGGGGCGGCCTGCACCCGGGCAACGAGCAATGGGCGCTGGATGCCTTTGCGCCGGTCTGGCTGTTGACCAGCTTTCAGCCGGCCACCGACGCCGAGCTGGCCGCCGTCCATCAGGCGTTGTCCCAGCGCTGGCAGCAACTGGCCCCCGAGGCACGGCTGAACTGGGTTTACCAGTGCCGGCACGAGGGCCGCAGCGCGACCCGGCTGATGGCCGGCAGCGTGCCCGACCCGCACCAGGTCACCGAGGCCGGCACGCGCTACCGGGTGCATCTGCTGAAGGGCCAGAACCACGGCCTGTTCCTCGACATGGCCGAGGGCCGGCGCTGGGTGCGCGAGCAGGCGGCGGCCCGGTCGGGGCTGCGGGTGCTCAACCTGTTCGCCTACAGCTGCGCCTTCTCGGTGGTGGCGCTGCAGGCCGGTGCGCGGCAGGTGGTCAACGTCGACATGAGCCACGGCGCGCTGGCCATCGGGCAGCAGAACCACGCGCTCAACGGCGTTGCAGCCGGCGCCAGCTTCCTGGCCCACGACCTGTTCAGCAGCTGGGGCAAGGTCACGCGTGCCGGGCCTTATGGCCTGGTCATCGTCGACCCGCCCAGCTACCAGAAAGGCAGCTTCGTCGCCACCAAGGACTACGCCCGGCTGATGCGCCGCCTGCCGGACTTGCTGGCCCAGGGCGGGCACGCGCTGCTGTGCCTGAACGCGCCCGAACTGGGACCTGACTTCCTGCAGGACCAGATGCAGGCGCTGGTGCCCGAGCTGGTGTTCGAGCAACGGCTGCCCAACCCGCCGGCGTTTGCCGACGTATCGGCCGAGCGATCACTCAAGGTGCTGGTCTACCGCGCGCCGGGCTGAGCGGGCGGCTGCCTCGCCGCCAATTCAGCCGGGTGCCACCAATTTGTCCTGGGTCTGGCTGTCGAAGTCGCTGGCTTCGTGGCGTTCATGCAGCTGGCTGGACGGTTCGCCCCAGGTGCGGTTGACCATGCGCCCGCGCTGCACCGCCGCACGCGCGGCGATCTGGTCGGCCCAGCGCTGAACATGGCTGTAGTCCTGCACCTGCAGGAATTCACCCGCCTCGTACAACACGCCCTTGACCAGGCTGCCGTACCAGGGCCAGACCGCCATGTCGGCGATGCTGTAGTCGTCGCCGGCCAGGTAGGCGCTCTCGGCCAGCCGCCGGTCGAGCACGTCGAGCTGGCGCTTGGTCTCCATCGCGAAACGGTCGATCGCGTACTCGATCTTGGTCGGCGCGTAGGCGTAGAAATGGCCGAAACCGCCGCCCAGGTAGGGCGCGCTGCCCATCTGCCAGAACAGCCACGACAGGCATTCGGCGCGCCGGGCGCCCTCGGTCGGCACGAAGGCACCGAACTTCTCGGCCAGGTGCAGCAAGATCGCGCCGGATTCAAACACCCGCACCGGTGTCGGCCCGCTGCGGTCGACCAGCGCCGGGATCTTGGAATTGGGGTTCGCCGCGACGAAGCCACTGCCGAACTGGTCGCCCTCGCTGATCTTGATCAGCCAGGCGTCGTACTCGGCACCGCTGTGGCCCAGCGCCAGCAGCTCCTCGAGCATCACCGTGACCTTGACGCCGTTGGGCGTGGCCAGTGAATACAACTGCAGCGGATGGCGGCCCACCGGCAGCTCTTTGTCGTGTGTCGCGCCCGAAATCGGGCGGTTGATATTGGCAAAACGGCCGCCATTGCCCGGGTTCCAGGTCCAGACCTTGGGCGGTGTGTAGGGTGACGAATCGGTCATGCGGGGAACTCTCCGGTTGGACGGCCGCGGCCTGCAGCGCCTTGACGCCGTAAAGCGGAATGGTGATGAGGCGGCAACGCGGTGGTGGTGGTGGTGACGACAGCCCGCGATTCTGCGCGACGTTGCGAGATCGGGTCAGAAGGGGGTCGGGCTGGTGAAGGGCCGCACCGGCGCGTCGCCCAGCCCGTGGTCGAGCGCCGGCAACGACAGTGCGCAGGCATGCAGCAGCAGCCGCGGCGCGGCCTGCGCCCAGGGCGCTGGCGCATACAGCGTGTCACCCAGGATGGCATGGCCGATGGCCGCCAGGTGCACCCGCAGCTGGTGGCTGCGGCCGGTGATTGGCGTCAGCGCCAGCCGCGTCGTGCCCCGGGCTTCATCGCGCGCCAGCACCTGCCAGCGCGTCAACGAGGGCTTGCCGGCTGCCTGGTCGACCTGCTGGCGCGGCCGGTTTGGCCAGTCGGCGGCCAGCGGCAGCTTGATCTCGCCTGCCGCGTCGGCCAGCAGACCGGCGACCACCGCCTCGTAGCGTTTGTGCACCCGCCGCTCGGCAAAGGCGATTGACAGTGCGCGCTGCACCGCCGCGCCGCGGCCGAACACCACCAGGCCCGACGTCGCCATGTCGAGCCGGTGCACCACCAGCGCATCGGGCCATTGCGCCTGCACCCGGCGGGCCAGGCAATCGGCGCGATCCGGCCCGCGGCCGGGCACAGACAGCAGGCCGGCGGGCTTGTCGGCCACCACCACCTGGCCATCCACATGGACGATGGTCAGCAGGGCTTCGGTGTCGGTCGGCAGGCTCACGCTGCGCAGCATAGCCAGGCTTGCTGCTGCGCCATGCCGCGCCCGGGCTGGCGGTCAGCTGGTGCCAGCTGCGCCAGGCGGACGCGCCGGTGGGCTCGACTTTGTCGATGCCGAGGCCAGCGTGATGTCGCCGTACCAGGCTTCAAGCTCGATCTTCAGCGCATCGGCGTCGGTCAGCACACCCACGCCGATGATGTTGCCCGGCGCTTCGCCGAACACCCGCCGGTAGTCGGCCACCACGTCGCGCTCGTAGCGCAGCCAGCGGCCGGCACCTTGGGCGCCCGACTCCACCGTCAGGTATTGGATGCGGGCGCTGCGGTGGTTACGGTGCACCGTCTCGGGCGCGTGGCCGCCGCCATCCCACACGTACATCAGCGTGGCAAACGGCAGCCGCTGGCCGGTGAACAACTCCACTTGCTCGAAAAACAGCCGGTCGCGCAACGGTAGCCGGGTGTCGTCGCCGGCGAAGGCGACGATGATCCGCGCCGGGCAGTCGTCGTGCTCGGCCGCCGCCACGTTGGCCTGGGTCGGCACGTTTTTCACCCGCCAGCTGAACTGCAGGTGACCGAAGGCGACCGGGTCGATGTCGACTGCGCAGCGCAGCCCGGTGGCCGAGGCCGCGGCGCGGGCGTTGAGCACCCGGCGGTCGCCATCGTGCACCACGGCATAGCGGGTGCGGGTCACGTCGCGGCGCACCGCGTAGGGCAGCCAGCCCATGGGCGCCGTGCCCAGGTTGCCGGTCGAAAACGGCAACACCCGATCGGCAGGCGTCGGCAGCGGGAGGTCGACGGCCGGCTCAACCGGCAGGGTTGGCGCCACCGGCGATGGGTGGCTCGCACAACCCGACAGGCCGGCGCCGGCCAGCGCACCCGCCAGGCCCAGCGCATCCATTAGCCACGCGCGGCGTGTTGCGGGCAAGGGCCGGGCCGACAAGGGCAAGGCCCGCAAGGCCCCGGATTCGAGGGCTTTGCCGTGCAATCGATTCAAGCCCGCAGACCTCATGTCACCGCCGCCGGGCGTTGGGCGCCCTAAAAATGCCAAAAGCGGCAATGGTAGCGGCAGCCAAGCCTGGCGCGAAGCCCCGGTTTACCAGGGGCGACGGGCCGCACGGGCGGCACCGGCGGGGGCGCGCCGCTCAGTGACGCGGCGAGCTGGCTGTTTCGATGTCGGCGCGCAAGGCGGCGGCACGCAGGTCGGCGGCAAAACTGGGTTCGGTCGGCTCGAGGCGGTCGGCCCAGGCCATCACTTCTTGGGCGGTGCGCGGCTCATCGCGCTGCAGGCTCAACTGCCAGCGGTCGAGCCGGCGCAGGCCGTCGATCAGCAGGGCAGCGCCGGCAGCCAGCCAAGCTGAACCGCGGGGAATGACAAGCCGCTCGCGGCGGCCGAAGGTCATGGAAGCATGGGTCATGGTGGTGACTCCTTTGTCTTCACGGCACCCGGGTTGGGTTCGTGTTGCAGTGCAGTATAGGGTTTTCCCTTGTTTTGTGCTGGGCCGGGTTTTGTCACCACGGTGGTCGTGTGCGCCGTGACACGCCGTGACACGCCGTTTGACGCCGTGACACGCCGTTTGACGCCGGGCCGATCACCCGCCACGCCGATCAGCCCGCTCCAATGACTGCCAGGAAAGCGCCATGACCTACCTCATCACCCCCCCTCTGGCCTGACGAGCGCCGCAGCCTCGTCGTCCGCGTCCCAAGCGCCTGAACCGCATTCGCAGCGCGTGGTTATCAGCGTCGCGGCATCCGGCCAACGCTGCCGCCGGGCGGCGCGGTGATGTCCCAGGCGCAGTGGGAACTTGAGGCGGCGGTCCTTGTAGAGGGGCTAGGCCGCAGCGGGTTGGCTCGGTCCCGGCGACTGTTCATGCGATCCAGGCATCGCGCACAGCACGAAGGTGCCGCCAGTCCGTTCCGCAGCAGCCGCCAAGGACGTTGAGATTTGGTAGCACGCTCCGCAGCCCGCGATAACGCTGGGCCAGGTCGGCTGGGTCACCTATGTCGAGCTCTGAGGACTCGTCAAGCTCGGCGTGGCTCTTCGTTGAGGCGTTTGCGCGGATGCCGCGGATGCGTGCGGCCCACGGTCCGGCGGCTTCCAGAATAGGGGCAAAGTGGCTTGGATGGGCACAGTTGATGGCAAAGTATGCAGGTGGCGCAGATGCATCGACGCGCTCAATGGCCTCGCCCAGCTGCTCGCCGCTCGGGAGGCGACCGTCGGTCTCAACTGTGAACGAGATGACTACTGGTAGACCGACGCGCTGTGCCGCCAAGGCCACGCCTAGAGCCTCGGCCGAGGTGGTCATCGTGACGGCCGCCAACATGTCGACATCACCAGCGGCGAGGGCCTCTGCCTGCGGCGTGTGATAGGCCGCCGCGTCTTCGACGCTGCCGGGCGCCGCGGCAACATAGCCGTCGCCTCGTGGCCCGATGATCCCGCTGACCACAATCGGCCCGCTTAGCCGTGGTGCCCAGCGGTCGCGTAGCGAATGCATCAACCGCGCCGCCTCGACATTGACGCCGCGAAGTCGTGCTGCATCCACCCCGAGAAGATGGGCCCAATCAGAATTGGCGCGCCAGGTTGGGGTCTCCAACACGAACCCCGCCCCAGCAAGCTCAGCACAGATCTCGAGATAGGGGACGTAGTACTGCTTCAAGCGTTCACGGCCGAGTTCGTCGCCCAACAGCACAAAGGCTGCAAAGTGTGGCAACTCGATCCGATCAAGGAATATCAGAGTGGTTTCTAGTCCGCCATCGCTAAGAAAGAAACCGCCGGCCAGCTGTGGAAGGGGGTGCAGTGACACTGTTTGTCTCCTCAGCAACAGGGCTCGTCGAATCCTTCAGGCGAAGCCCGCAGAATACGCTGTTGGCGGCACCAACCGCCATTATTGAGCTGATGCACGTGACACCTCTTCGCAGGGCGTGTAGGGTCGATTTATCGTCCAAAACCACGTGCATTAGAGCTAGGAGACACGATCAATCAACGGCGCGTCGGCGATGCTGCCGCTGGCCTGGTTTCAGTAGTTCAGCCCCATCGCCTCACGCACGTCCTTCATGGTCTGGCGCGCCACGGTGCGGGCCCGCTCGGTGCCCATCTCGACGATCCAGTGGATCTGCTTGGGGTTGCTCAGGTAGGTCTCGGCGCGGTCGCGCCAGGGCTGCTGTTCCTTCAGGATCGCGTCGATCACCGGCTGTTTGCAGTCCAGGCAACCGATGCCGGCGCTGGTGCAGCCCTTGACCACCCAGTCGCGGGTGTCGGCGTCCGAGTACAGCTTGTGGAACTGCCAGACGGTGCAGCGCTCCGGGTCGCCGGCATCGGTGCGGCGCACCCGCTGCGGGTCGGTGGGCATGCGGCGGATCTTCTGCGTCACCTCGGCCGGTGCCTCGCGCATGGCGATGGTGTTGCCGCGGCTCTTGCTCATCTTGTCGCCGTCCAGGCCGGGCAGCTTGCTGGTCTCGGTCAACAGCACGGCGGGTTCGGTCAGCACGCTCTTGCCGCTGCCCTTCAAGTGGCCCAGCAGCAATTCAGTCTCGTTGTTATCCAGCCCGCCGGCGGCCAGCGCCCGCTTGACGATCGCCTCGCCCTTGGCCAGCGCCTCGGCGCTGCCGTCCTGGCCGTAGGCCTTGCGCTGGCGCTCGACGTAGCGGGCGTCGTCGCGGCCCAGCTTGGCCAGCGCCGCCTCAACCTGGGCCGCATGGTTGGGCGCGCGGCCATACAGGTGGTTGAAGCGGCGCGCCACCTCGCGGGTGATCTCGACGTGCGGCGCCTGGTCTTCGCCCACCGGCACGTAGCTGGCCTTGTAGATCAGGATGTCGGCCGCCTGCAGCAGCGGGTAGCCCAGAAAGCCGTAGGTCGCCAGGTCCTTGTCCTTGAGCTTTTCGATCTGGTCCTTGAAGGTCGGCATGCGCTCCAGCCAGGCCAGCGGCGTGCCCATGGCCAGCAGCGTGAACAGCTCGGCATGTTCGGGCAGGCGGCTCTGGATGAAGATCGTGGCCTTCTCGGGGTCGAGCCCGGCGGCCAGCCAGTCGATCACCATGTCGTAGACCGACCGTTCGATGATCGCGCGGTCTTCGTAGTGCGTCGTCAGCGCGTGCCAGTCGGCCACGAAGTAGAAGCAGTCGTAGTCGTTCTGCAGCCGCACCCAGTTCTTGAGCGCGCCGTGGTAATGGCCGAGGTGCAGCGCGCCGGTGGGGCGCATGCCAGAGAGTACGCGGGGTCGCATGGAGACGTCCTTCAATGAAGTTTTGGATTCTCTCAGACCGACCGTGGCGACTGGAAGCCGCTGCTGCTGCGGCACGCGCCGCTACACTGCCGCCCCGTCATGAAGCGCATCGTCATCCTGGTCTCCGGCCGCGGCAGCAATGCCCAGGCCATCGTGCAACGCTGTGCGGCCGAAGGCTGGCCGGCCCAGGTGGTGGCCCTGGTGTCGAACCGGCCCGGCTCGGCAGCCATCAGCTGGGCGGCGCGCCACGGCGTGCCCACGGCGCTGGTCGATCACCAGCAGTTCGCCAGCCGCGAGGCCTTTGATGCCGCACTGGCGCAAGTGATTGACGGCTTTGCGCCCGACCTGGTGGTGCTGGCCGGCTTCATGCGCATCCTGAGCGACGGTTTTGTCCTGCACTACGCCGGCCGGCTGCTCAACATCCACCCGTCGCTGCTGCCGGCTTTTGCCGGGCTGCACAGCCACCGGCGGGCGATCGAGGCCGGCTGCAAGGCCGCTGGCGCGACGGTGCACTTCGTCACGCCGACGCTGGACCACGGCCCCATCGTCGCCCAGGCGGTGGTGCCGGTGTTGCCGGGCGATACGCCGGCCATGCTGGCCGACCGCGTGCTGGCGGTCGAGCATGTGGTCTACCCGCTGGCGGTGCGCTGGTTCGTCGAAGGCTTGCTGGTGGTCGACAGCGGCGTGGTGCGGCACCGCCGCGGCGAGGCTCAGCTGCTGATGGCCGGTGGCTGAGCTGGCAGGGCTGGTGTTGCTGGCGTCTCGACAAGTGCCGTGACCCCTACCGCTCCAGCCACCCGCGCAAAACGCGCTTGCTCGATGCCGGCTATCACCACCGTCTCGAAGAACATGGCCCACGGCCGCACCCACAACGTACTGTCGCCAAGCAGCGGGCGGTACAGCGCCAGCGGTTCCAGCGTTTCACTGTGCCGCACAACGCCTATCAGGTCGTACAGATTGCCCTTGTAGTGGCGGTAACGACCGACCGGAACATCGGGCAGCGGCGGCAGCTTGGGCATCGGCGAAAGCAGGAGTGTTTGCAAAAAGCTAGGGGCAGGGATAATACCGGGATGCATCCTACCGCCCTGCTGGACCTCGCCACCGAGCTGATCCGCAACATCCTCAAGCTCGACGCACCAGCCGATAGCATTGTTTCCACATTTTTTCGCCACCACCGCACGCTGGGGCCACGCGAGCGCCACGCCTTGGCCGAAACGGCCTACACCGTGTTGCGCCGCCGCCCGATGCTGCAGCACCTGGCGCAAAGCGGCACCGGCGCGCTGGAGCGGCGCCTCGCCATCTTGGCCTGGTCGGGTGACGCCAACCTGCTGAAGGGCTCACTGGGCCCTAATGAGACCACCTGGCGCCAGCAGGTCAAGGCGATTGACCCGGCCGGCTTCTCCGACAAGCTGCGCCACAACCTGCCCGATTGGCTGGCCTCGGCGCTGCGCAGCCAGCTGGGCGAAGCGGCCTTCTGGCCACTGGTCGCCGCGCTCGACGAACAAGCGCCGCTGGACCTGCGTGTCAACGTGCTGAAGGCCAAGCGCGAAGAACTGCTGTCGGTGCTCAACCAGGCCGGTCTGCGGGCCGCGCCAACGCCGTTTTCGCCCTGGGGCATCCGTGTACCGGGCAAGCCCGCGCTGCAGAAGTTCGACGCCTTCGTGCGCGGCGACATCGAGGTGCAGGACGAAGGCAGCCAGTTGCTGGCCCTGCTGGTCGACGCCAAGCGCGGCGAGATGGTGGTCGATTTCTGCGCCGGCGCCGGCGGCAAGACGCTGGCGCTGGGCGCGGCGATGCGCTCGACCGGCCGCTTGTATGCCTTCGACGTCAACGGCCATCGGCTGACCGCGCTGAAGCCGCGCATGGCGCGCAGTGGGCTGTCCAACGTGCACCCGGCGCAGATCGCCCACGAACGTGACGAACGGGTCAAACGCTTGTCCGGCAAGATCGACCGGGTGCTGGTCGACGCACCTTGTTCGGGCCTGGGCACGCTGCGCCGCAATCCGGATCTGAAATGGCGCCAGTCGCCGCAGTCCGTGCTTGAACTGCAGGCCAAGCAGACGGCGATCCTGGCCAGCGCCTCGCGCTTGGTGAAATCGGGCGGCCGGCTGGTCTATGCCACCTGCAGCCTGCTGCGTGATGAAAACGAGGTGGTGGCCGAAGCCTTCGGTGCGGCGCACCCCGATTTCGTGCCGATGGACGCCGGCGAAGCGCTGGCGGCCGCCCATGTCGAGCGCGCCAACGAACTGGTGGAGCATGGCTACCTGCGGCTGTGGCCCAGCCGGCATGCCACCGACGGCTTTTTCGCCGCGGTCTGGCAGCGGCGCTGAGCTTCGACGCACTGGCCCCGAATTTTTCAGTTGCTTCCCTTAAACCTGGCGCAACGTCTTTTATCTGACATAGACCTGTCGGCTATTGCGCTCAGTGCAGTTGGCCCAATCTGTCGATTCGGGCTGGCTTTGATACGCAGTTACCCCGCTTGGACGAGAGACCCACTCGCCTACAATCGCACACCCGTCTGCTCATGGGCGGTCAAGGTTTCCATATGAATTTGATTTCCTCCCTGTGGTTCGGGCTGGTCGACTGGCTGGCCAATGGCTTGTGGGCCAGCGCCACCTGGTGGCAAGTGCTGCTCGTGACGCTGCTCATGACCCATGCCACCATCCTGGGCGTGACGATTTTCCTGCACCGGGCGCAAGCGCACCGCGCGCTGGATCTGCATGCGATCCCGTCGCACTTTTTCCGCTTCTGGCTGTGGCTGTCCACCGGTATGGTGACGAAAGAGTTCGTCGCGGTGCACCGCAAGCACCACGCCAAGTGTGAGACCGACGAAGACCCGCACAGCCCGCAGACCCGTGGCATCAAGGCGCTGCTGCTGACCGGCGTCGAGTTGTACCGCACCGAGTCGAAGATTCCCGAGACCATCCGCAAATACGGCACCGGCACGCCGAACGACTGGATCGAGCGCAACCTCTACACCCGCTTCAGCTGGCAGGGCGTGGGCGTGATGTTGATCCTCGACCTGCTGGTCTTCGGCGCCATCGGCCTGACGGTTTGGGCGGTGCAGATGTTGTGGATCCCGGTGATGGCCACCGGCATCATCAACGGCATCGGTCACTACTGGGGCTACCGCAACTTCGAGGCGGCCGACGCGTCGACCAACGTCTCGCCCTGGGGCATCGTCATCGGCGGCGAAGAGCTGCACAACAACCACCACACCTACCCGACCTCGGCCAAGTTCTCGGTCAAGCCTTTCGAGTTCGACATCGGTTGGGCTTACATCCGTGCGATGGAAGTCATCGGCTGGGCCAAGGTGCGCAAGACCGCGCCGCAGCTCAAGTTGGGCGAGATCCGGCCGCAGGCCGATGCCAAGACGCTGGAGGCGATCATCGCCAACCGCTACGAGGTGATGGCCAAGTACGCACTTGAATTGCGCGCCGCCTGTGCGGCCGAGTTCGAGCGTGTCAAGGCCCAGGGTGTTAAACCCACCCTGCTGGCCGACCTGCAACTGGCCAAGCGCTGGTTGCACCGCGACACCGAGAAGATCCCCAGCGACGTGCTGCCTCAACTGGCCAACGCGGTCAGCGACAGCCCCCGGCTGGCCAAGCTGGTGACCATGCGCGAAGAACTTCGCCAGCTCTGGACCCGCACCAACGTGTCGGCCGAGCAGCTGGTGGTGGATCTGCAAGCCTGGTGCAAGAACGCCGAGAGCAGCGGCATCGTCGCGCTGGAACAGTTCTCGATGAAGCTGCGCGCCGCGCACGCCTGATCACCCGCCGCTGGCTGATCACGGGCCCCGCTGGGGTCCATTTTTTGGCAGCTCTGGCGTGCTGATGGCGGGCCTCGGTAGAAACTGCGCAACCAGTCATGCGCCCGCTTGCAGCGGGCCAGAAAACAAGAAGCTCGCTTGCAGCGGGTCAGACAGCAAAAAGCCCGCTTGCAGCGGGCTTTTGTTCGTGCGGGGCCATCAGCCGATCACTTCAGCTTGATTTCCTTGAACAGCACATGTTTGCGCGCCTTCGGGTCGAATTTCATGAATTCGAGCTTTTGGGGCGTGGTCTTCTTGTTCTTGTTGGTGGTGTAGAAAAAGCCGGTACCCGCAGTGGATTCCAGCTTGATCTTTTCGCGACCGCCTTTGGATGCCATGGTGTGCTCCTGGATTGCTAGGGTTTAGCGCGCGATCACAGCGCGTGCTTGGCGCGCAGATCGGCCACGATCTGGTCGATGCCGACCTTGTCGATCAGGCGCAATGCGGCGTTGGTGATGCGCAAGCGCACCCAACGGTTTTCGCTCTCGACCCAAAAGCGGCGGTAGTGCAGGTTGGGCAACCAGCGACGCTTGGTCTTGTTGTTGGCGTGGGAAACACTATTTCCCACCATCGGGCGCTTGCCCGTGACTTGACAGACGCGTGCCATGACGCACCTCCAGAAAAAATTGGCTGAAATTTGGCAAAGACCATGATTATAGCCAGAAAACCTGCTGTCCCTACTGTTCCAGGAAGCGCTGCGCGTCCAGCGCGGCCATGCAGCCGGTGCCGGCCGAGGTGATGGCCTG
>JAYVDE010000576.1:0-3416 GCA_043749575.1 Burkholderiaceae bacterium
CCCGCGTCGCCCAGGTCGTCGACCGTGCCCTGCTGCTGCCGCAGCGCCAGACCGGCGGGCAACTGCGGCTCTGGGCCTTCGGCTACGACATGGACAACATGAAGGCCCGCTGCTGGTATGAGTCCACCCTGCCGATCTACGGTTTGGCCGATTGCGACCGCGATGCCCGCCAGGGCGTGCAGGCGGAAGTAAGCCGCTGGCTGGCCGCCGCCGAACTGGCCGGCCAGTACCTGCGCGGCGCGGTCAAAGACGCCTGGTTCAGCGCCGATGCCCGAGGCGAATACGGCCAGGTGGACGCCAGCTTCTGGGGCGCCACCGAAGCGCCTTTCTACCGCCACCTTCAAGCCTTGATCGACCACGCCCGCGACGGCACCGAACACCCGGACCTGCCCGTTCGCCAAGCCTGGCACGCCACCTTGATACGAAGCGCATTGCGCCTGTTCGACCAAACCTTCGTCGGCGCCGGCACCATCGAACGCCAGAACCCGCGCCGCACCGCCCTGGCCCACAGGCAGCTGGGCCGCAACCTGCACGGGCCCAAACTGCGCCAGGCGCTGGGGCTGCCGGTCGAAGAGCCCGCCACCAAGCCCGCCCGCAAAACCCCGAAACGCCCAGCCAAGGAGGCTGCATGAACGCCCTGAACTTTCGTCAAGACCAGGCCTGGGGCGACTTGCTGCTGCGCTGGTGGCAGGGCCTGGACGACGACCGGGGCGGACGCGCCGCTTTGCGCCGAGCACCCGACATCACCGCCGTGGTGATGCTGCCGGCCTACCAGCGGCTGCACCGCCGCCTGCTGGCCGCCGGCTGGCAGGCCGAGGCCTGGCGTGATGACCGGCTGGCGGCTGTTGCCGGCTTGCTGGCCCACGTCAAGCAAAACGCCGGGCCTGCTTTGCCTGCGGCGATGAGCCAGCGCGACGGCGACAAACCGCGGGTGAGCCCACTGCGCTTCACCCGGCTGCTCGAATCCCCCGACATCGACGCGCTGTTTGCCGGCCTGCGGCGTGCGCTGCCGCTGCTGCAGCACCAGGCCGACGTGCTGTCGCTGGCCACCGACGTGGTCAATTGGGGCGATGCCGTCAAGAAGCGCTGGGCCTACGGCTACGACTGGCCCGACAAGGCGGGCGCCTGAACCGCCACCAGCGACGCCCCGTTTTCCGAACACACCGCACCCGAACAACGCCTGAAGACACCCCCCGGAGCACCCACCATGTCGCGTTTCATCCAACTGCACCTGCTCACCGCCTACCCGCCGTCCAACCTCAACCGCGACGACACCGGCCGGCCCAAGACCGCGCTGGTCGGCGACGCGCTGCGGCTGCGCGTCTCGTCGCAAAGCCTGAAGCGGGCTTGGCGCACGTCTGAGGTGTTCGAGGCCGCCGTCGGCCAGCACCTGGGTACGCGCACCAAGATGATCGGCGTCGAGGTCTTCAAGACCTTGGCCGGCGCCGGCATCGCCGACAAGCACGCCCGTGAGTGGTCACGCGCCATCGCCGGCCAGTTCGGCAAGCTCAAGGCCGACAAGAAGAGCGAGACCCACGACGACTTGCACATCGAGCAACTGGCCCACATCAGCCCAGAAGAGCTGGCCAGCATCGACACCCTGGCCAAAGCCTGCGCCGCGCGCAACAGCGCACCCGACGCCGATGAACTCAAGCTGCTGCGCAAACCCCGCGCGGCGGTCGACATCGCGATGTTCGGCCGCATGCTGGCCGACACGCCAGCCTTCAATATGGAGGCCGCCGTGCAGGTCGCCCACGCCATCACCGTGCACAAGTCCGCCGTCGAAGACGACTTTTTCAGCGCGGTCGACGACCTGAACCTGGGACTGGAAGACAAAGGCGCCGGCCACATCGGCGAGCGGGGCTATGGCGCTGGCCTGTTCTACCTCTACATCTGCATCAACCGCGAGCTGCTGCAAGACAACCTGGGCGGCGACGCGGCACTCACCGCCCAGGCGCTGCAAGCCCTGCTGCACGCCGTCACCCAGGTTTCGCCCACCGGCATGCAGAACAGCTTTGCCTCGCGGGCGCACGCCAGCTACCTGCTGGCCGAGAAGGGCAAGCAGCAGCCTCGCTCGCTGGTGCAGGCCTTTCTGAAACCCGTCAAACCCTATGGCGACCGCGACATGCTGGCGCTGGCGGTGGCGGCGCTCAGCCAGCGCTGCGACAACTTCGACAAGGTCTACGGCCCCTGCGCCGACAGTCGCTGCCATTTCGATGTCGAGCGCGCCGAGGGCTCGCTGGCCGAGGTGGTGGCTTTCGTCAAGGGGTAGGCCATGTCGTTTCTGATCTTCCAGTTGCAAGCCACTCTGGCCGCCTGGGGCGATGTGGCGGTGGGTGAATTTCGCGGCAGCCGCGACCAGCCCGGCGCGTCGGCGCTGATCGGCCTGTTGGGTGCGGCGCTCGGCGTGCAGCGCGACGATGAGGCTGCCCACGCCGCGCTGCGCGACAGCTACCGGTTCGCGGTGGGTATGGTCTCAAGCGGCCAGTTGCTGCGCGACTACCACACCGCCCAGGTGCCCGGGCGCACCTCACTCAAGGGCCGGCCCCACCACACCCGCCGCGACGAACTGAACCTGCCCAAGCACGAGCTCAACACCATCCTGTCGACCCGTGACTATCGCCAGAACGCCGCCTGGGCGGTGGCGGTGCAAGCGCTGCCCGGCGCACCGCACAGCCTGGACGCGCTGGCTGCGGCGCTGCGAGAACCGCGCTTCGTGCTGTACCTGGGCCGCAAGTGCTGCCCACCCGCCGCACCGCTGGCGCCGCGGCTGTCGGACGCCGAATCGGCCCATGCAGCACTGAGCGCCTACCTGGCCGCCGCCGAGCCCCCCGCCACGCTGCGCAGCCTGGCCTGGGGCGACGGCATGCCGGCCGGCGTTCCAGCGCACATGAGCGCGCCGCGCAAAGATCGCTTGATCCGCCGCCAGGGCTGGCAGTTTGGCGACCGCACCGAGCACCTGGCCTTGCTGGCCGAGGACGACTGACCATGCATTTCAGCCTCATCACCCCCATGCCCGGCCACGAGCGCGACGCCGCGCATGAATGGACCGCCGGCGCCTACCTGGAGCACCAGTGGCTTTGGCGCTTCTTGCCCGCACCGCCGGGCACCGCGCGGAGCTTCATCTTCCGCCGCCGAGATGTCGATGGCCTGCCCCGGTTCTATGTCGTCTCCGACCGTGAACCGCTGGCGCCATCCGACCACTGGCAAGTGCAAAGCAAGCCCTATGCGCCCAGCCTGGCCGCTGGCGACCGCCTGACCTTCGATCTGCGCGCCAACCCGGTGGTCACCAGCCGCAATGCCGCCGGCAAATCCGCGCGGCACGATGTGGTGATGCAAGAGAAAACCCGGCTGCTGAAGGCGCAGCAACTGGCGCACTGGGCTGATTGGCCGGCAAGGGATCGACCGGCCCTGCC
>JAYVDE010000577.1:0-3407 GCA_043749575.1 Burkholderiaceae bacterium
TTCGTCGGCATTGATGTGCCAATGGACCACGCGGTTGACCTTGGCCGCCATCGCGGTGTTGGCGATCGCATGGTCGAGCCGGCCGGCGCCGCCATCAAACACGTACGAATAGCCGAAGGCGTTGAAGCGCTGCACCTGGTCGGCATAACCGCTGCTGGTCAGCGCGTCGATCGGGTCTTCCTGGCCATAGGCGTTGAGGTCGCCGATCAGCAGCGCGTCAGTGCTGTGGGTGGCCGTCAGCCGTTCGGTCACGAAATCGCGCAGTCGCTGCGCCTGCTGCGTGCGCAGCGCGTTCCAGCAGCCCTGGCCGTCACCGCTGTCGAAGTTGCCGTTGTAGTTGGCGGCGTTCGCGGCCGGGCAGCTGCCCTTGCTTTTGAAGTGGTTGACCAGCAGCGTGAAGGTCTCGCCGTTGGCCAGGCTGAAGGTCTGCGCCAGCGTCGGCCGGTTGTTGACGCTGTGCTTGTCGCTGACCGCTGCGCCAACTGGCACCAGCCGGGCGGGTTTGTAGATCATCGCCACGCGGATCGCATCACTGCCGGTGTCGGCGGGCAGCGAGGTGGTGACGTAGGTGCCGGCGCCGACCCGGGCGTTGAGCGCTGCCACCAGGTTGGCGGCGGCGGTGTTGCCGTTGTTCTGGATCTCCATCAGCCCCAGCGCGTCGGCGTCGATGGCCGCCATCGCCTCGACGATCTTGGTCTGCTGGCGGGTGAATTCAGCGGCGTTGTTGGCGCCGCGGCAGTGGGCGCGGCTGGTCGCACCACCCAGGCTGCAGCCGTTGGCCGTGCCGCCGCCGTTGGTGTAGGCGGTGAAGTAGTTCAGCACGTTGAAGCTGGCGACCTTGAGGTTGCCGCCCACCGCGTCGGGTGTGGCCGTGCGCGGGTTGGCGGTGCTGAAGACCGGCGCTGCCACCGGATGGATCTTGTAGAGGCCAGTGCCGGGGTTGCCGCTGGTGGCCAGGCCGTAGTCGATCACGCCGGTGATCGCGCCGGTGGTGTCGCCCGCCCGCGCACCGCTGGCCAGGTAGGGGATGGGGTTGGGGTTCTGGGTGCTGGCGCCGTCGTCGAGCAAGATTGTGCGGCGCGCATTGGCGTCGGCCAGGGCGGCGGCTTGTGGGCCGGGCCGAAAGCGGTTGGTCGGGGTTTCCAGGCGGCCGCCGGCGGCCAGGGTCAGCTGGCCGTAGCGGCCCTGGAAGAAGTTCTGCGCCACCGTGAACGGGCCGCTCAGCGTCACCAGCATGCCCTCGTAACGCTCCAGCTCGCCAGCCACGGCCACGGGCAGCGTGACCAGCACTGGTGCCACGCTGTAGCCACTGCCCAACACGGTGATGCCGGTCAGGCTGACCAGCTCGGTCACGCTGCGGGCGTTGGCATCGGTGGCGCCGGTGTTGAACTCGGCCACCTGGCCGCTCAGCTGGATGCGCTGGCCGGCGCTGACCGTCGGCGTGCTGCTGGTGAACACAAAGATACCGTCTGATGTCAACGGGTTGCCGTCGCCGACCAGGTCTTGCAGGAAGAAGCCGTTGTTGTTGACTTTGGTGACCACGCCGCTGGTGAGCACCGTCTGGCCCTCGAGCGGGCTCTTGTCGCCACTGCCCTGGATCGAATAGATCGGCGTGATGCCGGCGATGGTGACGGCCAAGCTGCAGCTGGCGGTCTGCGCGTCGCTGTTGGTCCACTGCAGGCCCAGCGTGTAGGACGCTGGCGGGGTGGTGGCGGCCACGTTCAGCGCCTGCGTCGCGGTGCCACCAGCCGCAGGGGCGGCGGTGAAGCCGCCCAGGCTGAAGCCGGCTGGCCAGATGCCCACCGCGGCCGCACCAGTGACCAGGCTGTCAGGGTCGGTGGCGCTGGTGCTGAGGCTGGCCGCACTGCCGGCGGCCACGCTGGCGGCCGGGCAGGTGGTGGTGATGGGCAGGTTGGCCGGCGCGGTGCTGCACAGCTTGGCCGGGCTGGCCGCGTTGCGCGGCGCGGCCTGCGCCACCGTGAAGTCGGTGAAGTTGTGCTTGCTGTCGGTGCAGCCGTTGGCGTTGCGTTGCGCTGACGTGGCGTTGGTCAACAACGCGGTCGGGCTGCCCTCGGCCGTGGTGGCCGCGCCGTAACCGACGAAGTCGATCGCGCCCAGCGGCACCGTGCCCGAGAAGGCGATGCTGTTGTTGGCCAGCGCCACCTTGCCCGAGGCGCCGTTCATCGCGATCATGCCGATCACGTCAGCGTCGGCGTCGACCGTGCCGCCGCTGCCCGGCGCTTGCCTGACCAGCAGGTAGCGGCCCGCCGCCAGCGAAGTGCCGGCCGGGATGATCGTCACCGACCAGCCGGTGCCGGTAGCCGCGGCGTACTGCACCGACCAGCCGCCGATGGCCACTGGCGCGCTGCCGTTGTTGAACAGCTCGATGAAGTCGTGCTTCAGCGTGGCGCCGGTGTTGCCGCCGCCGCCGTAGACCTGGCTGATCACCACCGCCGCACCGGCCGGCGCGGCCAGGCCCATACCCAGGCCGGCCAGCGGCAGGGCGGTGACCAGCTGGGCCCCGAAACGGCGCAGAGGTGGTCGCAGAAGGGTTCGCAGAAGAGTTCGCAGAGGCGGCCGCAGAGGCTGGCGGGCAACGGTCATGGTCAGGCGGTCCAGGCAAAAAGTTCGACGGCGTTGGCCGGATGGGCGACGCTGCAGGGTATCGAGGATTCGAGGCGGCTGCCTGCCGACCGGCCGCCCGCTGTTCGGGCGGGTGGCCGGTGGCCGGGGTCAGGGTCAGGCGCAGCGGCGCCGATGGCCAGACCGGTGTGGGCCAGCGTGCCATCGGCCGCAGTGCCGAAAGTGCCCAACGAGATTGCCGACAGGAAGGTGGTCGGCGCCACGGCCGACGTGCCCAGGTAGGCGTACACCGTGTCGGCGCTTTGGCTGAAGCCCCAGTTGGCGCTCAAGGCCACGGTTTCGCGCGACAAGGTGCCCACTGATGCCGCCAGCAGCGTGGCGTTGGCGGTTTTGCTGAAGCGGATCACCGTGCCGGCGTTGACGACGGCCGCGCCCGACAGCCACGACAAGAAGCTCTCGCCGGTGTTGAAGGCGGTGCCCGACCACTCGTTGTCGGAGAAATAGACTTTGGTGTTGGCGGCCACGTTGGCCAAGGCCACCATCGCGAAGCCGTCTTCATCGGCATTGAACGCCGTGAAGGCGAGGTCGCCGGTGGTCAGCGCCGAGGCGGGCAGGGCGGCCGCGACGGCCAGCGAGAGCGCGAGCTTTTTGAACATGATGAAAGCCGGTTGAGGGTGGGTTGAAACGGCTGGGAAAACAGATCAGTGATGGGATGTGTCGCCCCAGCGGACCGCGCGGCGCCGTGCCGCAACGCCCAGCTGCCGGGTTCGGGCACCGGCGCGGCATAGGGCCATGCCGACCGCGCCGCGAGGGACTTGTTCAGC
>JAYVDE010000578.1:0-3400 GCA_043749575.1 Burkholderiaceae bacterium
ATTGCACAGATTCGCAGCGGCTTGGGCCTGGACCGATCAATCCCGGCGCAGTTTGTGATCTGGTTTGGCAATTTGCTGGCCGGCGACCTCGGCCAGAGCTACTACTACAAGACCCAGGTCACCACGCTGATCGGCCAGCGCTTGGAGCCCACCGTGTCGTTGGCGCTGCTCACCATCAGCCTGGCGGTGCTGGTTGCGGTGCCGCTGGGGGTGCTGGCAGCCTGGCGTTTTGGCGGCGGGCTGGACCGGCTGCTGATGGGGTTCTCGGTGCTCGGCTTTTCAGTGCCGGTGTTTGTGTTGGCCTACCTGCTGATCTGGTTGGTCTCGCTCAAGCTGGGCTGGCTGCCGGTGCAGGGCTACAAGCGCATTGCCGATGGGCTCGGGCCCTGGCTCTACCACCTGATCCTGCCGTCCATCACCTTGAGCGTGATCTACATCGCGCTGATTGCCCGGGTCACCCGAGCCTCGGTGCTGGAGACCCTGGGCGAGGACTACATCCGCACCGCCCGGGCCAAGGGGCTGCCCGAGAGCGCCGTGCTGCTGCGCCATGCGCTGGCCAATGCGGCGGTGCCGATCGTCACCGTGGTCGGCATTGGCATTGCGCTGCTGATCGGCGGCGTGGTGGTGACCGAATCGGTGTTTGCGATCCCCGGTCTCGGGCGGTTGACGGTGGACGCCGTGCTGGCGCGCGACTTCCCGACCATCCAGGGGGTGATCCTGCTGTTCTCTGCGGTCTACGTCGGTGTCAACCTGCTGGTTGATTTGTCGTATGTGTTTTTTGATCCCCGCATCCGGTACTGAGGGCCGCGACCTTGCCAGCCACTGACCCCCAGCCAGCACCTGATTTTGAAGCCCTGTCGGTTGAAGCCGCCACCGTCGTGCCGCAGCTCAGCGCCTGGACGCGGGCCAGCCGCAGCGGCTCAGTGCGCATCGGCGGCGTGGTGCTGGCGCTGCTGGTGCTGATTGCGCTGGCAGCGCCGTGGCTGGGTACGGTCGACCCTTCGCTGTTCGACCCGGCCAGCCGCGACCTGCTGCCGGGCAAGACCGGCGAGATCACCACGCTGGAGGGCGAGCAACTCCAGCACCGCTTTTTGATGGGCAGCGACAGCTTTGGCCGCGACATCTACAGCCGGGTGATCTACGGCACCCAGGTGTCGTTGATCGTCGGCTTGTTCACCGCGGTGTTGGCGCTGGCTTTTGGCATCACGCTCGGTTTGCTTGCCGGCTTTTTGCGCTGGCTCGATGGCCCGCTGATGCGGGTGATGGACGGCGTGATGGCGATCCCGGCGATCCTGATCGCGATCTCGCTGGTGGCGATGTGGCGCGGCAGCCTGGCCACCGTGGTGGTGGCCATCGCCATCCCCGAGATACCGCGCGTCACCCGGCTGGTGCGCTCGCTGGTGCTGAGCATCCGCGAGGAGCCCTTTGTCGAGGCCGCGATCTCGCTCGGCACCCCCACGGCGCTGATCATGTGGCGCCACATCCTGCCCAACTGCGTGGCGCCGCTGGTGGTGCAGGGCACCTTCATCTGCGCCTCGGGCATTCTGACCGAAGCGATCCTGTCGTTTCTCGGCGTCGGACTGCCACCCGACATCCCGACCTGGGGCAATGTGATGGCCGAGGGCCGGGCCCAGTTCAACGAGTATCCGCACAACATCTTCTTCCCCGGCATTTTTCTGGCGTTGACGGTGCTGGCGGTGAACATCCTGGGGGATGGTCTGCGCGACACGCTGGACCCGAAAATGGCCAAACGCGTATGAGCGGCCCGCCCGACACGCCCATCCTGGAGCTGCGCAACGTCACCATCGCGCTGCCGTCCGGCGGCGACCGGTCCACCGCCGTGCGCAACGTGAGCTTGAGCGTTGGCCGGGGCGAGATCGTGTGCCTGGTGGGCGAGTCGGGCTCGGGCAAGTCGGTCATCGCCCAGAGCGTGATGGGCTTGCTGCCCAAGTCGTTGCCGGTCACGGCTGGCCAGATCCTGTTGCAGGGCGAGGACATCACCCACGCGCCGCTTTCGCGGCTGCGCGCGTTGCGTGCCACCCGCATGGCGATGATCTTTCAAGAGCCGATGACGGCCCTGAACCCGGTGATGACCTGCGGCGACCAGATCGACGAGGTGCTGCGCCAGCACACCTCGCTGTCGCCGGCCGAGCGCCGCGCCAAGGTGCTGGCCATCGTGCGCGAGGTGTTGCTGCCCGACCCCGAGCGCATGGTGGCCAGCTACCCACACCAGCTCTCGGGCGGCCAGCGCCAGCGCATCGTGATCGCCATGGCCCTGGTGCTCGACCCGGTGTTGCTGATCGCCGACGAGCCCACCACCGCGCTGGACGTCACCACCCAGGCCCAGATCTTGAAGCTGGTACTCGACCTGCAGCAGCGCCACGGCGCTGGCGTGCTGTTCATCACCCACGACTTCGGGGTGGTGGCCGAGGTGGCGCACCGGGTGGCCGTGCTGCGCCTGGGCGACCTGGTCGAGCTGGGCAGCAAGGAGGCGGTGCTCAAGCGGCCGCAGCATGCCTACACCCGCATGCTGATGGCGGCCGTGCCCACGCTGCACCTCAAGCAACGGGCGCTGGACGCCAACGCGCCGGTGGTGCTTCGGGTCACCGGCCTGGACAAGACCTACCAGGACAAACGCTGGTTTGGACCGCAGCGCAACGTGCATGCGGCGCAAGGCGTCAGCTTCGAGATCCGGCGCGGCCAGACCCTGGGCATCGTCGGTGAATCGGGCTCGGGCAAAAGCACCGTGGCACGCTGCATCGTGCGCTTGGTCGATCCCACCGGAGGCGAGGTGATGCTGGGCGGCGACCGCCCCGGCGAGACCGCCGAGGACATAGCGTTGATGTCTGCCGCCCGCCTGCGGCCGCTGCGCCGCCGGGTGCAGATCGTCTTTCAAGACCCGTACCGCTCCCTCAACCCGCGCCGCAACGTGGCCGAGGCGCTGATCGAAGGCCCGGTCAACTACGGCCTGGGCCGGGCCGAAGCCCTGACGCGGGCACGCGGCCTGCTGGCCCTGGTGCGTATGGACGAGAGTGCGATGGCGCGTTACCCGCACCAGTTCTCGGGCGGCCAGCGCCAGAGCATCTGCATTGCGCGGGCTTTGATGATGGAGCCCGAGCTGCTGGTGGCCGACGAGGCGGTGTCGGCGCTGGATGTCTCGGTGCAGGCCCAGGTGCTGCAGCTGTTTGAGGAGATCCGCAGCCGCCTGAACCTGGCAATGCTGTTCATCACCCATGACTTGCGGGTGGCCAGCCAGGTCTGCGACCAGCTCGCGGTGATGAGCCAGGGCCGGGTGGTCGAGTACGGCCCGGCGCAGCAGGTCTTTGGTGACCCGCAGCATGCCTACACCCGGGCGTTGTTTGCCGCCGCGCCAGGGCGCAACTTCGACTTTGGCGAAGCT
>JAYVDE010000579.1:0-3397 GCA_043749575.1 Burkholderiaceae bacterium
GACTGGAAACTGGTCGACACCATGATCGTCGACGGCTTGTGGGATGTGTACAACCAGTACCACATGGGCATCACCGCCGAAAACGTGGCCAAGGAGTACGGCATCAGCCGCGAGGCGCAAGATGCCCTGGCGCTGGGCAGCCAGCAAAAGGCCGCTGCCGCGCAGGAAGCCGGCCGCTTCAAGGACGAGATCGTGCCGGTGTCGATCGCCCAGAAAAAGGGCGACGCCATCGTCTTCGCCAACGACGAATTCGTCAACAAGAAGACCAGTGCCGACGCGCTGGCCGGCCTGCGTCCGGCCTTCGACAAGGCCGGTTCAGTGACCGCCGGCAATGCCTCGGGCCTGAACGACGGCGCTGCCGGCGTGGTGCTGATGAGCGCTGCCAAGGCCGCCGCGCTGGGCCTCAAGCCGCTGGCGCGCATTGCCAGCTACGCCAGCGCCGGCCTCGACCCCAAGTTGATGGGCATGGGCCCGGTGCCCGCTGCCCGCAAGGCACTGGAGCGTGCCGGCTGGAAGGCCGCCGACCTGGACTTGCTGGAGATCAACGAGGCCTTTGCCGCCCAGGCTTGTGCGGTGCACAAGGAGATGGGCTGGGATACAGCCAAGGTCAACGTCAACGGTGGCGCCATTGCCATCGGCCACCCGATCGGTGCGTCGGGCGCACGCATCCTGGTCACGCTGCTGCACGAGATGATCAAGCGCGACGCCAAGAAGGGCATCGCCTCGCTGTGCATCGGTGGCGGCATGGGCGTGGCGCTGACCGTCGAGCGCTGAGCCCGGACCGAGCAAGCCCCTGCGGGCTTGCGAGTGCCTGGCGAAGGATCTGCCCGCCTGCAAGCGGGCAAACTCTTGAGTCAGAGGCGCGGGACCATCAATTTTCAGAGCCCGGGCAGGGCGAACCCGATTGACCGCCGCAAGGCTTAGAGCGACCCTGACAACCGCAAGAAAACGGGCCTTTCCCCATCACCCCAAGGAGCAAGAGCATGGCCAAGAACAAAGTAGCGTACGTCACCGGCGGCATGGGCGGCATCGGCACCGCCATCTGCCAGCGCCTGGCCAAGGATGGCTTCACCGTCATCGCCGGCTGCGGCCCGAGCCGTGATTTTGTCAAGTGGCTCGACGAACAAAAGGCGCTGGGCTACAACTTCCACGCTTCGGTCGGCAACGTGGCCGACTGGGAATCGACTGTCGAGGCGTTCGCCAAGTCGGTGGCCGAGCACGGCAACATCGACGTGCTGGTCAACAACGCCGGCATCACCCGTGACCGCATGTTCCTGAAGATGTCGCCCGAGGACTGGAAGGCCGTCATCGACACCAACTTGAACAGCATGTTCTACGTCACCAAACAAGTGGTGCCGGGCATGGTTGAAAAGGGTTGGGGCCGCATCATCCAGATCAGCTCGGTCAATGGCGAAAAGGGCCAGGCGGGGCAGACCAACTACTCGGCGGCCAAGGCCGGCATGCACGGTTTCACGATGGCGCTGGCGCAGGAAATGGCCAACAAGGGCGTCACCGTCAACACCGTGAGCCCGGGTTACATCGGCACCGACATGGTCCGTTCGATCAAACCCGAGGTGCTGGAGAAGATCGTCGCCACCATCCCGGTGAAGCGCCTGGGTACGCCCGACGAGATCGGCTCGATCTGCGCCTGGCTGGCCGGCCCGGATTCGGGCTTCACCACCGGTGCTGACTTCAGCTGCAACGGCGGGCTGCACATGGGATGAACGGCGGCGGAGCCGCCGTTCATCCCTTCGGGTGAACGTTCGACTCCCCCAGTCGCCTCCGCGAGGGGGCTCCAGTCAGTTTGACCCAGGCCGGCTTTTGCCGGCCTCTTTCATTCCACGGCAGTTCGTGCAGGTCGGCTTTGTCGGCTTTTTTCATTCCACGATGCCCACTAAAAAGTACTTGATCACGCCCTTGGCCGCAAAGCCCAGCAGGCCGAAACCCAGCCCCAGCAGCAGCACGAAGGTGCCCAGCCGGCCCGCCTTGGATTCACGCGCCAGCTGCAAGATGATGAACACCATGTAGAGCATGAAGGCGCCGACGCCGAAGGTCAGGCCGAACCAGGCGATTTGCTCTTCGGTGAAGCCGAACATGGTGATCAGCCGGCTCAGTTCGCCCGCGGCGCATCGTCGGTGCTGACCAGGTCGCGGTAGGCGTGCCAGCTGGCATGGGCCAGCCAGGGCGCAATGACGATCAGGCCGATCAGTCCGGTAGCCATGCCCAGCACGGTGAGGCCCATCAGCAGCGCGGCCCACAGCGCCATCGGCAGCGGGTGGGTCTGCACCACGCGCCAGCTGGTCAGCACGGCAGCCAGCACGCCGACCGGCCGGTCCAGCAGCAGCGGCAACGCCACCACGCTGCTGGCGTAGACCGGGGCGGCCAGCAACGCGCCCATGACCAGCCAGATTTCGAACAAGGGCGAAGCGTCGTTGAGCACCACCACGCGCAAGAAATCCAGCGGCGTGCGCACCGGCGCCGGCGAGAAGCCGGTGATCAACGCGGCCGAGGTCATCACCCAGCCGGTGCCCGCAAAGGCCAGCAGCAGCCCGAAGACGATCAGCCGGCCGTCGGGCTTCCAGGCCGACAAGGCCACTGACAGGTCGGCCCGCTGGCCCCGTTCAAGCGCGCGGCTGACCGCGTACAGGCCGGTGGCCAGCAGCGGCCCCACCAGCAGAAAGCCGGTGAAGGCACCCGACAGCAGCCAGAAGCGGTCGTGCGCCAGCGCGATCAGCCCAGCGCCGAACAAGGCCAGCGCCAGACCGTGCAGCAGGCCAGGCAGCGGGCAGCGCATCAGGTCGCGCCAGCCACGCGCCAGCCAGCTCAGCGGGCGCAGCAGCGGGATGTTGCGCACACCAAAGGCGCGCGACTCGATCAGGGCAGGGCTTTCGCGCATGTAACTTCATCATGCCCGCCGAACGGGCGCTGACGCTTGATCAAGGACAAGTCTGTGACGGGTCGCCGTCAGCGGCGGGATGGTCCAGGGCGGCAGCGTGACCCGTCGCAGCCTGCAATGAAGTGGCGCAGGGGCGGGCAGCTCAGACCAACAGCGCGCGGGCGGCGGCCCGCATCTCGGGCGCGCCGGGCCCTGCCACCGACACCACCGGTGCCGTGGCATAACCGGCATAGTGGCGGTCGATCGACCGGTTGTAGAGCGGATCGTAGTGCTGCTGCGTCAGTTGGGCGAACACGTCCGCCCAGGCGCCAGACCTGGCCAGCGCCTGCCAGCCCGCCACGGTGTCTTTGCCACGCAATGCCACCAGGCCGTCGAGCAAACGACAGAAGTGCTCGGGGTCGTCGGCGAAGAAGCCGTAATCCTCCAGCAGCAACTGCACCCGGGCCTCGTCGGCCATGTCGACCCGCAGCACCTGGCCGTGCTGGTGCAGGCGGTCGATCA
>JAYVDE010000580.1:0-9203 GCA_043749575.1 Burkholderiaceae bacterium
CTGCTCGGCCTCGCTGCGCACGGCCACCGGCATGCCCAGCCAGGCCTCGGCCGCCGCGGCGGCAGCCGGCGTGGCCGAGAAGCGGGTGCCGCGGGCCAACCAGCGCGGCAGCAGCGAGCGCGCTAGCGCGCCGGTCACCGGCACGCACAACGCGCCGTCGGCGTCGGCCCAGGCCAGCCACAGCGGGTCGGTGCCACCGGCGTCGGTGCCGGTGAAACAGTGGCCGGTCGGCTCGATGTCGGCCGCCGCAGCGCTGAGGGCGGTTGCGGCGGCGGCGGTCACCGCTGTGGCGACCGTGGCGGCGCTTGCCGAAGTTGTTGAATTTGCGGCGCTTGTGACGCTAGGGGCGCTTGCCTCGGTGAGGGCGGTCGGCCGGCCAGCTGGGCTTTCGCCGGCCCGGGCGGCCGCAACGCCCGCCGTTGTCGCGGCCGCCGTGGCGGTCGCCGGCAGTGTCGCGCCGTCGGCGGCCAGCAACGGGGCCAGCGCTGGCACCAGCCGGTCGACCACCAGGCCGGCGGCCGTCAACAGCGCCAGTTGGCTGGTCAGCCAGGGTTTGTGCAGCGCGGCCACCCAGACCGGCGCGCCAGCCACCAACCGGGGCGCCAGCGCCAGGTGGGTGGCCTCGTCGTCGGACAGCAGTTGTTCTTCGAGCACGCCGCCCAGCGCGGCGCGCAGCCGGGCCGGCGGCGCGCGTGGCGCCAGCGGCCGGTGCCAGGCGATGGCATTGGCCGGCACCACGGCGATCACGGTGTCGGCGCGCGGCAGCAGCGCCGGCGCCGAGCTGCCCTGGCGGGCCACCGACAGGCCGTCGGGGCTGAGCAGCCAGGCCAGCGCCGAGGCCGGGTCCGGCGTTGCCGCGTCGGCGCGCGGGGGCGCCGGCAAAAGGATCACGAGCATCGACATCGGCAGGTCAGTGGTGCGGCGGCAGGCGGTGGGATCGGGGCATGAACAAGGGCAATCGGCGGCGCCGCAGCTTGGCCTCGCAGCCCCCGGCATTGTTGTGCAGGGAGGTCACGGCATTGTGAATCAGCGTGTCGCGGGCCGATCAGCGCATCTGGCGCCGTTTCATCGGGGGCTACCCGGCTTAACGGCTATCGGGCTTCACGGCCTCACCGCCTCACGGCCCCACCGGGCTCAGGCCGGTCAAGCGCTGCCGGCTGATCGTCACCACCCGCAGGTCGGGGTGGCGCTCGACCAGGGTCAGCTCTTCCTGCACCCGCTGCTCCAGCCGCAGGCGGCCGCGGATCTCGAAATAGGCCGACTTCACGCCGACCTCGCGTTCGCCCAAGGGCACGCCGGGGCCCAGTACCTGGCCGGCTTCGGTCAGGTTGCGAAAGGGTTGGCGGCTGCGGCGCTGCACCAGCCGGTCGGCGCCGCCCAGGTCGAGCCCGGCGACCACCCCGGCCAGCACCTCGCGCGACGCGGTGTTGAGGTTCACCGGCGTGGCCACCGGCAGCAGCACCGCCACGCCGGCCAGGCGCTGCAGGCTCGGTGCATCGACGCCCAGCCAGGCCAGGTCGGCCCACAACGTGGGCTGCAGCGGCGCGCTGGCCTCGCCGGTGGCGGCGGCCAGCAGTCCATTGGCCAGCAGGCTGGCGGTGCCGGCGTCGACCCCGGCGCTGGCGCACAGGCGCTGCAGGATGGCCAGTTGCGCCGGCGCGACCTTGCCGTCGACGACCAGGTTACGCAGGTTGTAACGCGCTTGCGCATCGCTGATGGCGCCGGCCAGGAAGGCGTCGGGGCCTTCGTCGGCGATGTTGTTGCGGTCGACGGCCAGGAAGGTCGACAGCCGCGCCTCGGCCAGCGGGGTGGCCCAGGGCTCGTTCAGGCTGGTGGCGCGGCCCGAGCGGGCGTCCTCGCGCAAGATCAGCCGGGCCCAGTCGAGCGCACCGGCCAGGATCCACGCGGTCTGCGCCCGCGCGCGCTCGGCGGTCTCGACCTGTACCGCCTTCCACTGCTGCCAGACCATGCCCGAGGCCAGCGTGGCGACCACGCTGAGCAGCACCATCGCCACCAGCAAAGCGGCGCCGCGGGCCGGCGGGGGCGGGCGGCGGCTCACCGCGCGACCCTGCGCGTTGCGCGCTGTGCGCTGCGGGATGAGCGCTTTGGAGCGGCCACGCGCGCTCATGGCGGCGCCGGCGACAACATCACGTCGCGCAAGATCCGGCCTTCGGGCAGGTCGATCTGCAAGCGCACGCCGCTGGGCAGCTGGCTGCGCTGGTTGGCGATGCCGGCGGCGGCGGCGCTGGTGCCGCCGCCCGGCACCGAGGCGCTGCCTTCGGCTGGGTTGGCAGCTGCCGCGCCTGACGCGGACGCTGGCGCGGGCGCGGGCGGCGTCGGCCGGGAGTTCTCGACCAGGTCGCCGCTGGACTGGGCGTTGCTCCAGCCCTGGCCGCGCCAAAAGTAAAGCTGCCAGTGGGTGACACCGTCGAGCAGCTGCAGCTGGCCGGGCTCGTTGCCCTGCAGCTGCTGGCTGGCCAGCCAGGCTTGCTGCAGCTCGCCGGCGCGGCGCGACACCGGGCCCGGCCAGCGCCGCCAGAAACCGTCGCGCAGCGACCAGACCACCAGCTGCACGCCGTCGTCGGTGCGGCGGGCGATGCGCAGCGAGGCACCGTCGAAGCTGAGGCCGGGCACCTGTGGGCTGTCGTAGACGGCGGCCAGGTCGGCCTCGAACTGACCCACCACCGCCGCCAGGCGCAAGCTGCGCTCGCTCGCCGCGGTGGCGATCTCGCGGGCGCGGGCCATGCCGGCCACGCCCTGCCAGCCCATCGCCGCCACCACCGCCATGATCACCAGCGCCACCAGCACCTCGACCAGCGTGAAGCCGCGGCGCACGGCGGTCAAAACCGCCCCAGCACGGTCGACAGCGTGGCCAGCACATGGCCGTCGGCATTGCGCACCACCGCATCGACGCGCTGAAAGTTGGGGTTTGGCGTGGCCTGGGTGCGCAACACACCGGCGTAGTCGCGGCCGAGCTGCTTGCAGCTGAAGGGGGCCTCGCCGGTGCCCGGAAACTGCTTGCCCAGGCGCAGCGCGGCCAGCGCGTTGTCGGCGCACCAGTGCGCCGCCGTGACCTCGGCCAGGCGCTGGGCGTTGTCGGTCAAGGCCCCGGCGGCCTTGAGCCCGGCGGCCAGCGCGATGGCGGTGATGGCCAGCGCGACCAGCACCTCGACCAAGGTGAAGCCGCGCTTCATGGCGTGGCCACCGCAGGATCGAGCACGGTGAACGGCGACAGGCCGTCGGTGGCCAGCACGAGTTGGCGCTTGCCCAGCGCCAGCGTGATGCGCTGGGCGCCGATCAAGGGCTCGGGGCCCAGCCGCAGCGCGCGGGCACCTTCGATGCGGGCGCGCACCTCGCGGTCGAGCCAGACGCCGGGCGGCGTGCTGGCCGGCGCCAGGCCGACGAAGCGGAAATCGTCGCCGGCGTCGGCGCTGCTGCCCAGGTTACGGCTGTCGACGCCGGCCAGCTCGAAGCGCACCGCCACGCCGGTGGCGCGGGCCTCAGCACGGCCGGCTTCGAGCAACGCGCTCAGGCGCAGCGCCTCGCGCTCCAGCCGGGACTCGCCGCCGTCGCGCAGCGCCAGCCCGGCCAGGCCCGACACCAGCGCGATCAGCATCAGCACCAGCAGCAACTCGACCAGCGTGAAGCCGGCGGCGCTGCGCGGTGGCCGGCCCGGCCCACCTGGCTTATTGCCAGGAGCCGATGTCAGCGTTTTTGCCGTCACCGCCGACCTGGCCGTCGGCGCCGAGGCTGAAGACATCGATCTCGCCCTTCACGCCCGGAAAGAGGTACTGGTACGGCCGGCCCCAGGGATCGGCCGGCAGCTTGTCGAGGTAGGGCCGCCAGTTGGCCGGCACGGTGCCGGCGGCGGGTTTCTTGATCAGCGCTTCCAGGCCCTGCTCGGCACTGGGGTAGCGCTGGTTGTCCAGCTTGTAGAGCTTGAGCGCCTGCATCAGGTTGTTGATGTCGGCCTTGCTGGCGGTGGCGCGGGCGTCGTCGGTGCGGTCCAGCACGTTGGGCACGATCAGCGCGGCCAGCACGCCGATGATGACCAGCACCACCATCAGCTCGATCAGCGTGAAGCCGCGGCGCAGCCGGTTGGCGCGGCGTGGACGGAGTTCGGTGGCAGGGGTGGTCATGGGCGGCGGGTTGGGGGCGGCGGGTTGGGGGCGACGGTGGGGCCGGTGGCTGGGGCGGTGGTCGGGCGTCTGGTGTCTCGCGTCTGGCGTCGGCCATGTGCAAGACGCTTGTGGCGGCGTTGCAGGCCAGCAGTTGCCGCGTGCTGGCGTCCGATCTGAAACGGCGCTGTCGCCGTCGGCTGCGCCGCATTCTGCGTCGACCTGAACCCGCCGCAGCGCCGGATCAGCCGGTCTGTTCCAGCGCAATCCGGCCACAGCGTTCCATCATAATCGTCGCATGACTGCACGCTTGATGACGCTGTTGATCTGGGCCGCGGTGGCCGCCAGCGGCGTGTACTGGGGCCTGCACTTGTTCACCCGGCCGACACCGGTGCCGGCGGGCGCCACCGTGGCCAGCGCACCGGCGCCCGCCGCCGGCAGCCTGAGCCGCCTGCTCGGCGAGCCGCCCACGCTGCCCTTGCAGGGCGACAGCCCGGCGCCGGTGGCCGACAGCCGTTTCAAGCTGATCGGCGTGGTGGCCCCGCGCAGCGCAGCGGCCAGCGGGCTGGCGCTGATCTCGGTCGACGGCAAGCCGCCGCGGGCGGTGGCGGTGGGGCGTGAGCTGGAGCCTGGCCTGCGCCTGTTGACGGTGAGCCACCGCCAAGTCGTATTGGGCCCGACCCCGGGCGCGCCGGCCTTGACCCTGGCCTTGCCGCCGCTGGCCGAGGCCCAGCGCGGCCGGCCGGGCGACGCCGCGGCGCCACTGCCCGGCATGCCGGGTGCGCTGCCGGCCGGGCTGCCGAATTTCAACCGGGCCGCTGGCACGCTGGGTTTGGTGCCGCCCGGGCTGCGCCAGCCCGCCGGCCTGCCACCGCAGGCGCCGATGCCCGGCATGCCGATCCTGCCGCAAGGCCTGCAGCAAGAGCCGTCGGACGGCGCTGCGACCGACAGCAACGGTCTGCCCACCCGCTGAACAGGCCGGGTCCGCAGGCTTGCGGACAGGCGCTTGCGGCCACCGATCGGGCCGCTGCGGGGTGTCAATCTCCGGCGATAGCCACCGCGTCGCCGCGCGTCACCAGCACGCCGTCGGCCAGCAGCCGGTCGACCGTGGCCTCGGCCAGGGCGCGGGCACGCGGTGGGTCGTCGGCGCACTGCAGCGCCCGCACGAAGATCGGCGTCGTCGCGATCCAGTGCAGCAGCGTGTCACGTGGCCGCACCCGGTGCTCGAGCAGGTGGTAGACGACCAGCGCACGGGTGGCGTGCTGGCGGTGTTTGATCGGCGCGGCGGCAAACGCCAGCAGCCGCTGGCGCGAGGCGGCCAGCGCCGCCGCCACATTGCTGAACGGCTCACCATGGCCGGGCAGCACCCGGCGCGGCTGCAGCCGCTCGATCAGGTTCAGCGCCAGGTGCGCAGCGTCGAAGCCGGGCTCGTCGGCCAGCTCGGGGAAGATGATCGCCAGCCGGTTCTCCCACAGCGCATCGCCGCTGATCAAGGTGGCGGTGGTCGGCTCGAACAGCAGCACCGCGTCGGGGTCGTGGCCGGGCGCGGCGTGCACCTGCCAATCGTGGCGGCCCAGCCGCAGCGCGTCGCCATCGGCCAGGAAGTGCTGGGCCTCGAAAGGCTCGCAGCGCTGGTCGGTGTCGCGAAAGCTCAGGCGTGATTCATCCCAGGGCTGCAGCTTGTCGCGGCTGGCCTCGGGCACGCTGATGCGCAGCCCGGGCCAGCGCCTTGCCAGCGCGGCGTTGCCGCCGCAGTGGTCGGAGTGCAGGTGGCTGTTGACCACGCGCCGCAACGGCGCGCCGCCCAGCGCCTGCTCGACCAGCGCCAATGTTTGTGCCGCGTGGCTGACATAACCGGTGTCGACGACGGCGGCGCCAGCCTCGTCGTCAGCCGCACCGGCGAACACGATGTTGTTGGCCGACAACCAGCCGCGCACCAGCACCTGGGCGCCCAGCGTCTGCAGGACGGCGGCGGTGGCGGCATCGCCGGGGCGGGGGGTAGGCAGCGTGGGCGGCAGTGTGGGCGACAACGTGGGCGACATGGTGGCGGCAGGGTGCGGCAGGGTGCGGCAGGGTAGTGACGGGGTTGCGGCAGGACAGCGTGAGCAGCCCCGTGGACAGCCCGCCGGCGGCTCAGGATTCAAGCACGGCCCGGTCGGCAGGCCGGTCGCCGGGGCGACGCCGACCTGGCGCGGTGGCGGCGCGGTCGAAGCGCAGCCATCGGCCGATGACCGCTCAGGGCAGTTGCGACAAGGGCCCGTTGCGGTGGGCCGGGGCCAGCGCTGCGGTGGTCACCGCGTCCGCTGCGAACAGCGCCGTGGCCAAGGCGTGCTCGCGCTCGCCAACCCAGCGCAGAAAGTCGCTGGCACCTTTCATGGCGCCAAAGGCGTCGAAGCCGGCCTCCAGGAACTTTTGCAGGTCACTGAGCCCGGCCGCCTGCGCCGGGCCGCGCATCAGCCGCAGCGTGCTGCGCAGCAGCCGGTTGCGGGTGTAGCGGTCCATCGCCGCGCCGATGCTCAGCGTCAGCGTGATCTGCTGCTCGCGTGCCGGTGCGCGGCCGGCGGCCAGCCAGGCCTGGGCATAAGCGGGCGCGTCGACGGGCAAGCGCGGCAGCTGGCCGGCGGTGCTGTCGTCCAGCGATTCGCTCAAGGCGTGCAACGCCGCCAGCGTGGCCACCGTGGCCACCAGTTCGGCCGGAAACAGCCGGACCAGGGCCGGCACGATGCGGCTGAACTGCGCGTCGCGGGCGCTGAACTCCTGCGGGCCGTACAACTCGTGCAGGAAAAACCGCGTCGCACCCTGGTAGCGCGGGTGAGCCAGCAGGTCGGCATAGCTGCATTCGAAGCGCCGGGCCTGGTAGGCCTTCAGCGCCCGTACCCGCTCGGCCAGTGCGGGGTCGGCGTTGCGCTGGGCGCGCCAGGCGGCCACGGTGCCCAGGTGCTCGAGGATGCGCTCGCCGTCGGCAGAAATCATGCCGCCAGCGTAACCCCGCCAGCGCGCCGCGGCCGGGGCCGGGGCCGGGCGCTCTCGCCGTGGCGCGGTGCGGGTGGATGGTGCCGCGCGGCGCGGGCGAGCGGTGCGGTGGGATGGGGTGCGGTGCGCTGCGCTGCGGTGCGGTGCGAGACTGGGGGGATGGTGGCGTATTGGCAACGGGTCTGGGTGATCGCCTCGCTGGTGGCGGCCGCCGCCTGGCTGGCCTGGTGCCAGCACGCTGGCCTGGGCGCGGGCACCGCGGCGGCGGGTGGGCTGCTGGCCCTGCTGCCGCAGGCGGCTGTGCTGACGCTGGAGTTCGGGCTGCTGGCCGCCTGGGGCCGCGACCGCGCCGCGCCGCGCGCCAGCGCCGGCCAGTTGCTGCGGGCTTATGCCGGCGAGTTGTGGGCCTTCACGTGCGTGTTCAGCTGGCGGCAGCCGTTCCGGGCCGACCACGAGCCCGACGACTTGCCTGATCCCGGCGCCGGCGCACCCGGCCGCAGCGCCGTGCTGTTGTTGCACGGTTATTGCTGCAACCGGGGCCTGTGGGCGCCCTGGCTGCGGCAATTGCGCGGCCGCGGCGTGCCCTGCCAGGCCTTGACGATGGCGCCGGTGTTCGGCCGCATCGAGGATTGGGTGCCGGCCATCGAAGCCGCGGTGGTGGCGCTGACCCGGCAGACCGGTCGCCCGCCCTTGCTGGTGGCCCACAGCATGGGCGGGCTGGCGGTGCGGGCCTGGCTGGCCGCGCAGCCCGATGCCGACCAGGCCGACACGCGGGTGCAGCGGGTGGTGACCATCGGCACGCCGCACCACGGCAGCTGGATGGCGCGTTTCGCCCACACGCCTAACGCCCGCCAGATGCAGCGCGGCCACCCCTGGCTGGTCGCGCTGGCGGCCGGTGAGGGGCCCGCGCGGCGCGCCCGGTTCACCTGCTTCTACGGCCATGCTGACAACATCGTCTTCCCGGCCACCTCGGCCACGTTGGTGGGCGCCGACAACCGGCACCTGGCCGCTGTGGCCCATGTGGCGATGGCCTTCCGGCCCGAGGTCATCGGCGAGGTGTTGCGGCTGCTGGGCCGGGAGGCAAGCGACCGCCGCTGAGGCCACGGGCGGTGCCAGCCGTGGGCGCGGGCGCGCATGTCGCCATGAGGCGCGACGCAGCGCAGCGCGCTTATTGGTCCAGGTCGTGCAGCAGGTTCAGCGTCGGCTGGTTGCCCAGGTTCAGCAGCGCGGCGATCTCGTCGATGTCGTCGGGCAGCGCGGCGTTGTCCCAGCCCATCGCGCTGTGGCGGGCCAGGCGGATCGCCAGTTGCACGTTGCGAACCTGGGCCAGGTGGCTGGCGTGGTCGTCGCTGATTTGCACCAGCAGCGCGGGCAGGCGCCAGGCCTTCATCAGCGCTTGCTGCAGGTCGGACAAGTCGACTTGCAGCAGCGTGCGCTGGGCTTCGGCCGAGCGCCGGTCCGGCTCGGCCCGCTGCCAGCGCAGCAGCGTGCGCGCCAGCGTGGGCGCGTGGGCCCACAGCAACATTTCGGCGAAATCGTGCAACAGCGCGGCTTGGTGGATCTGCGCGGCGTCGTGGTCACCCCGGTGCACCGCGAAGCCCAGCGCGAAGCGTGCCGCGCGGTGCGAGCGGCGCAACACCTTGCGCAGGCCCGCCAGCGCCTCGGGCTGGTCGGCCAGCCGCGCCTCGACCGTGGGCTGGGGCCCGAAGTCGCGAAAAAACGGCGTGATGCCCAGCATCACCAGCGCCTCGGTGGCGGTTTCGGCGTCCGACTGGTCGCGGTCGCGGTCGCGGTTGCGGCGCAGCATGGCGACATGGCGCAGCAGCTTCAGCGTCATCAGCGGATCGGCGGCCATGCTGTCGGCCAGCAAGTGGGCATCGACCGCGTCTTCGTTGGCCCGCCACTCCTCTACCGCGTCGGCGGTGGCCGCCAGCACCGGGATGTCGAGCTGGTCGAAGGCGGCCAGCCAGGCGGTGGCGTCGCGCAGCGGCGTGTCGATGAAATGAGGCGCCGGCGCTGCGGCGCCGGCGGCGATGGATTCGGCGGGGGCCATGGTGCACCTCATGCGGGATAACGTTTGCGGGTTATCGGCCGCGGCCGGCCGGCCTTGAG
>JAYVDE010000581.1:0-3391 GCA_043749575.1 Burkholderiaceae bacterium
GGCGTGGGCGGTCAAGCCCGGGTCTTGTCCCGCAATGCGCGCATTTCATCGAAGCTGAGCCCCATCACTTCGGTCAGCGGCCCGGCGGTTTTGGGGTCCCAGCAATGGCGCGGGCCTATCGTCAGCCCGCCGTCCACCGTGAGGTGGGTGCCGGTGATGAAGCCGGCGGCGTCAGACGCCAGAAACAACGCTGCCTCGGCGATGTCGCGCGGCAGGCCCGAGCGGCCGACCGGGTTGGCGGTGCCGCTGCGCTCGGCAATCTCGCTGGCCAACAGGCGCGCGGGTTCAGGCGCCAGGTTCAGGATGCCGCCAAAAATGCTGGTGGCGATGAAACCCGGCACGATCGCGTTGATGCGGATGCGTTGCGGTGCCAGTTCGGCCGCCGCCACCCGGGTGAAATGCAGCACACCGGCCTTGGCCACTGAGTAACACAGCGGCGCGTAACCGGCCTGCAGCGCCGACACCGACGAGGTGTTGATGATCGAGCCCGCACCACGCGCTCGCATGTGCGGCACCGCAAACGCCGCACCGGCGGCCACTGATCGCAGCAGCAGCGCCTGGGTGGCATCCCAGCTGGCCTCGTCGAAGTGCTCAACGCCCGCCGTCGTGCCGCCGGCCCCGGCGTTGGAGAACAGGATGTCGAGCCCGCCGAAATGCGCCGCTGCGCTGTCGATGGCCTCGCGCAGCTGCGCCGTCTGCGTCACGTCGCAGCGTTGGAACCGCACCACGCCGGGAAAGCGACGGGCCAGCGCCTCGCCGGCGTCGACCTGCAGGTCGGCGGCCAGCACCCGGGCGCCGGCCTCGACAAAACGTTCCAGCGTGGCCAGGCCGATGCCCGAGGCCGCGCCGGTGATGACGGCCACCTTGCCGTCCAGTTGCTGCGCCATGTTCGGTCCGCTCTAGTGGTCGAAAACGATGACGTTGCGGGCAATGCCGCCGGTCTTCATCGCGGCAAAGCCCTCGTTGATGTCCTCCAGCTTGATGCGGCCCGAGACCATCTCCTTCAGGTGCAGCTTGCCCTGCATGAAGAATTCGATCAGCCGCGGCATGTCGGTGCGAAAGCGGTTGCTGCCCATCATCGAGCCCTGAATGCGGCGCTCGCGCAAGAAATCGACGCCATGCAGCTCAATCTTGGTGCCGACCGGGATCATGCCGATCAGCGTGGCCGTGCCGCCCGAGCGCAGGCACGAGAAGGCCTGCTCGGCGGTGGTCTTCAGGCCGATGCACTCGAACGAGTAGTGCACACCGCCCTTGGTCAGCTCGTTGATGCGCTTGACAGTGTCGCCTTCGGAGGCGTCGATCACGTCGGTGGCGCCAAAGGCGCGTGCCAGGTCGAGCTTGAACGGGTCTTTGTCGATCGCGATGATGCGGCCTGCGCCGGCAATGGCCGCGGCGTTGATGGTTGACAGCCCGATGCCGCCGGCGCCGAAGATGGCCACCGTGCTGCCGGGCTCGATGCGCGCGGTGTGGGCCACCGCGCCGTAGCCGGTGACCACCGCGCAGCCGATGAGGGCGGCCAGGTCGAGCGGCATGTCCTCGCGCACCTTCACCAGCGCATGTTCGTGCACCACCATCTGCTCGGCAAACGCCGACAGGTTGAGGAACTGGTTCATGTGCTCGCCGTTCCACTTCAGGCGCTGGGCCTTGCCCGGCGACGGCTTGACAGTGGGGTCGGCGCAGATCGACAGATGGCCCGACAGGCAAAACTCGCAGTGGCCGCAGAACATCGACAGGCAGCTGATGACGTGGTCACCGGGCTTGAGGTAGGTGACGTCCTCGCCCACGGCCTCGACGATGCCGGCCGATTCATGGCCCAGCACCGCGGGCATCGGCGTGGGGTAGGAACCCTCGATGAAGTGCAGGTCGCTGTGGCAGAGGCCGGCCGCGGCGGTGCGCACCAGCACCTCGCGGCGTTTGGGTTTTTCGATCGAGACGTTCTCGATCGTCATGCGTTGTTGGGGGGCGTGCAGGACAGCGGCTTTCATCGGGTCTCCAGGCGACAGGGTGGGGCATTGACAACAGGTGCCGCAGGGTCATTCTGCGTTGCGCCAGGGTGCTGCACGGGCCGTGTTTCCACGGGTAGCGCCCTGGCAAGCGCCGCACTGCGGCAAGGTCCAGGCCGCAGGCTATGGGCTTCTGGCCTGGTCGCAGCATCACCTAGGTGACTGCACAGGCTGTGTTCGGCAAGGTTTTCTAGTCGCCTGGCACGGTCCTGCGCTCAACCGGTGGTGAAGGGCTGCGGCGGCGCGGCTTGCGGCGCGCCGCGTTCGATCCGTTCGTACTCCGAGATCACCTGGGCACCAAACAGCAGCAGCGCGGCCGCGATCTCCAGGCTGAGCAAGACGACGATGGCCGTCGTCAGTGAGCCGTAGACCACGCTGATTTGCGACAAGGTGCTGAAGTACCAGACCAGCAGGTGCCGCGTCAGCTCCCACAGCAGCGTGGCGGTCACGGCGCCGATCAGCGCGTGGCGCAGCAGCAGCCGCCCCACCGGCATCACCAGGTAGACCGAGGTCAGCACAAACACCTCGCCGGCCACGCCCAGCAGGTACAGCAACACGCCCGAGAAACCGCTGAGCGACCATGCGCGGCCAAAGAGCTCGACGCTGTCCTCGCCCATCGCCTGCAGGCTGCCCGCGACCAGAGTGACCAGCAGCAGGCCGACCCCCAGCGTGAGGATGTAGCCATACGGCAGCAGCGCTGACACCATGAAGTGGCGCCGGCGCACCGCCACCCGGTGCAGGAAGATCACCGACATCGCGTTTTCCAGCACCGTGAAGGCCAGCGAGCTGAAGAACACCATCGTGGCCAGCAGCACCCAGCCGATGACGTTGCGGTGCTGCAGGAAGTTGGCCAGCTCGCCGACCAGCGCGCGCGACTGGCCGGGCACCAGCCATTCGAGGTAGCGCGCGATCGTCGCCAACAGCAGCGTCTGCTCGATGACATGTGACAGCGCGATGACCGCCAGGATCAGCAGCGGCATGATCGACAGCAACGCGTAGTACGCCACCGCACCGGCCAGCAACAAGCCCTGGTTGGCGCGAAAGGCCTTGAGGGTCTGCAGCAGGAATTGCCCGGGGTGGGCAACAAGGTGGCGGGCTTTGTGTCCGGGCTTCATTTGCAGGCCGGCTTGCACGCCGAGTGGGGGTCTGGCGGCAAAAGACCTGATTGCTTGGCGGAGGCAGTGTCCTCCGAATTGTCAGCATTCATGCGGCTTGCGGGGTCATCGATTGGAAAACCCATGATGCGGCCCATCAATTCGAGCTTCGCATGTGAGGCCAGCAAACCTCGTTGCCTAGCGTGGCTTTGGACGCGAAAAGAATTTTTCGCACCCCAAAAGGAATCCCGTTGCCTTGGGCTGTCGTGAGACCCCATACCACCATGCAATTGG
>JAYVDE010000582.1:0-9197 GCA_043749575.1 Burkholderiaceae bacterium
CCACAGCCATAGCCCAGCTATGGCGAGGATTTGCAAGGCCGCAGACCGCCCAAAACAGGGCTGACCGCGCCGCGAGGGACTTGTTCAGCGTTGCCCTAAACGGCCGCCGTGCACACCGGGCGCCACCCAGCGGCAGCCACGGGACCGGCTTTGCCGGTCCACTGGCCGGCCTTGCAGGCCGCGTCGCGACTTGCGGAGCAGCGCCGAAGGAGCTTCGGGGCTGGGCTCACCTCATGCGGCGGTTCAGCGTGTAGGTGCCCGACCAGGTGGCCGCGCCCAGCACATGGCCGGTAAGCGCCTCACGCACCTGCGGCCCGTCGAAGTCGCCTTCAACCGGCAGCCGGTCCAGGTCGATCGCGTAGAGCGTGAAGACGTAGTGGTGCACCAGCGAGTCGTTGAACGGTGGCAACGGACCGTCGTAGCCGAAATATCGACCGCCGTTGTGTGCGTCGCCGGCAAACCAGCCGGTGTAATCGTTGAGGCCCTGGCGGGCGGCGCCGTCGGTGGCCGGGCCGGGCTTGCCGCGTGGCGCGAAGCCGCGGCTCCACTGGCCTTCGGCGAAGCCGCTCACCGTGGCCGGCAGGTCGACCAGCAACCAGTGAAAGAAATCGACCCGCGGCAGATCGGCCGGCACCTCGCGGTCGGCCTGGTTGACATCGTCGCCGCGGCTGGGCACGTCGAAGTCGTGGCAGACCAGCACCAGCGATCGGGTGCCGGCGGGCAGGTCGGTCCAGGCCAGCGGCGGGCTCAGGTTGGCGGCCAAACCCACGCCGTCGTCGGCCAGCCGGCCAGCGGCAAACCGCTCGGGAATGGCTTCGCCGTTGGACCAGGCGGCGCTCCAGATCTTCATGTCGGGGGGCTCCAGTCCCGCGGCTCAGGTTGCCGAGGGGGGCTCAGACACCCCAGACCACCGGCTCGTTGGCCGCGGCGGCGCGTTTGAGCATCGCCACCATCGGCCACAGCCGCTGGCGCAGACCCACGCCTTCGGGCGCAGGCAGCGTGTCGCCGCGGGCCGCGGCCTCGGCTTCGGCCGCGGCGCGGGCGGCCTCGTCGGCCCGCAGCGCCTGCTCGATGGCGGTGATCGCCGGGCCACAAGCCGCCGGCTCGATGATGCCTTTGGCCGCCGGCTCACGGCCAATCAGCCGCAGCAAGGCATCGCCATTCGGGCCCATCATGAGCAGGTCGCCCGCCGCCTTGCTCTTGAATTTGTAGATCATCCGCGCCTCCAGACACCCCCAAAAGGGGTACGGCGCAGATTGTGCACCCGGCCCTGGCGGCCGCTGGTCAGCCACGCGACGCCAAAACGCAGTCACCGCGCCGTCACTGCGCCGTCATCACGTCGTCAACGGACCACCAGGCTCAGCTTCGGCCGGGCGCCGCGGTCGCGCGCCGGGCGCACCCGCGCCTCGAAGCTCAGCGCATCCAGCGCCGGGGCGTAGAGGAAGCCCTGGAACTCGTCACAACCCAGCTCCAGCAAAAAGGCGCGTTGCGGCTCGGTCTCCACGCCCTCGGCGATGACCTTCATGTCCAGCGCCTGCGCCAGCTGCACGATGGCCCGCACGATGGCGCCGTCGCTCTCGTCGGTGGGCACGCCCTTGATGAAGCTGCGATCGATCTTCAACCGGTCGATCGGAAAGCGCTTGAGGTAGGCCAGGCTCGAATAACCGGTGCCGAAGTCGTCGATCGCCAAGCGCACGCCCAGCTGCGACAGCTGCGACAGCCGCGCCAGCGCCTCGTCGGCGTCGTGTACCAGGATCGATTCGGTCAGCTCCAGTTCCAGCAGTGCGCCGTCCAGGCCGTGCTCGCGCAGCACGCTGGCGACCCGCGCATTGAAGTCGGTCTGCTGAAACTGCAGCGCCGAAACGTTCACCGACACCGGCATCACCAGCCCGCTGTCGCGCCAGCGTGCGGCCTGGCGCACCGCCTGCTCCAGCACCCAGTCGCCGATCGCGATGATGAAGCCAGTCTCCTCGGCCACCGGAATGAACTGGCCGGGCGAGACCTCGCCCAGCTCGGGGTCGCGCCAGCGGATCAGCGCCTCGGCACCGATCACCGCACCGGTCTTCAGCTCAATCTGCGGCTGGTAGTGCAGCCGGAAGCGCTGGCTGGCCAGCGCCTGGCGCATGGCGTGGTCCAGCCGCATGCGCTGGCGCATGTCGGCGTCCTGGTGCGCCTGGTGAAAGCGGAAACAGGCGCGGCCGCCCTGCTTGGCGCGCTTCATCGCCGATTCGGCATGGCGCACCAGCATGTCGGCGTCGTTGCCGTCGACCGGGAACAGCGCCACGCCCACGCTGCAGGTCAGCGTGAACTGCAGACCGTCGACCGAACAGGGATGCGACACCGCGTCCAGCACCCGGCGCGCGGTGGCCTCGGCGCCGGGCGCATCGGCCTCGTGCACCAGCAGCGCAAACTGGTCGCCGCTGATGCGCGCCACCACGTCGCCCTGGCGCAGGCAGGTCTTCAGCCGGTCGGCGCAATCGAGCAGCACCCGGTCGCCGATCTCGTGGCCCAGGCTGTCGTTGATCTGCTTGAAGCGGTCGAGGTCGAGCAGCAGCAGCGCCAGCGTGCTGCCGGCGCGCCGTGCCTGGCGGATGGCGTCGGTCAGCGCATGGCCCATCTGGCGGCGGTTGAACAGGCCGGTCAGCGCATCGGTGCTGGCCAAGGCCTCGATGCGCTGGCCGGCACTGACCAGCTCGGTTTGGTCGCGAAAGGCCCAGACCCGCCCGCAGGGCCGGCCCTGGCTGTGCTGCGCTTGGGTCACCCGTTCGAGCACCTGGCCCGAGTGCAGCGTCAACCGTTCGCTGGCCTGCAGCAGCGTGGCCTCGTTGATCACGTCCAGGCGCCGGGTGTAGGCCTCGGGATCGACCACGCTGCGGCGCATCCAGTCGTAGACGGCGTCGTCCTGCCGATCAGTCAGCAGCGATTCGGGCAGGCCCCAGATCTGCGCGAAGCGGCGGTTGAAGGCGCGGATGCGGCCGGCCAGGTCGGTCACCAGGATGCCGTCGGCGGTGGATTCCAGCGTGGCCTGCAGCTCGGCAACCAGCAGCTCGCGTTCGTCCTGCTCACGCTGGGACTCGCTGCGGTCGTGCACGACCACCAGGTAAGGCGGCGCCACCGTGGCCAGCGCCGCCGGTGCCGCAGCTGCCGCTGGTGCCAGTTGACGGATGCGGCGCGCCACCTGCACCAGGCGGCCGCTGGCGTCGACCAGCACGGTGTGCGACTGCAGCCGGCCGGGGCGACCGCAGCGCACCTCGTCCCAGAAGGCCATGTCCTCAGGCGTGGCGATCAGCGTGTCGGCGTCGCGGCCCAGCACCGCGGCCTCGGCCTGACCCAGCAGCAGCAATGCCTCGGCATTGATCGCCAGCACCACGCGGTCGCGGGCGCAAACCAGCCAGGCCGGCTCACCCAGCGCGTCGAGCAAGCTGCGCCAGGTGGCCAGCGCGGCGGGCGCGCCAGCCGCCGACGGATCGGTGACGGCAACGGCACTCACGCGGCAAGTGCCTCCAGTGTGTCTGCCGTGTCGGGCATCACCGGCTCGAAGAAGTACACCATGCGCTGGCGCGGCGACAGGTAATCGCGCGCCGCCGCGGGCAACTGGGTGGGCTTCAAGCTGCGGCGAATGCCGAGGTCGGTCTGGCCGTCCAGGTTGAGCAGCAGCGCCTCGTTGATCGGCACCTTGGTGTCGCAGACCAGCACCCGGGGTTTGAGCGGCCGCGACGAGTTGCAGCTGACCACCGAGGCACAGCGGTCGTCGGTCAGCTGCACCACCGAGCCCGGCGGGTACACGCCCATCATGCGGATGAAGGCGTTGAGCATGGTGGCGTCGAACTTGGTGCGGGACTGCGCAAAGATCAGCGACAAGGCCTCGTGTGGTGTCAGCGTGTTGGCCACCTTGGCCGGGTTGCACAGGTTGTCGTAGCGGTTGACCAGCGACACGATGCGCGCGCCAATGGCCATGCGGTCGAGGTTCAACCGGGCCGGGAAGCCGCTGCCGTCGGCCATCTCGTGGTGTTGGGACAGCACCACCAGCGCGCCGTCCGACAAGCCCATGCGCTGGCCGTGCGCCACGCCCAGCGCAACGTGCTCGCGGTAGGCCAGCTGGTCGGCATGGCTGCCGGCCCCGTCGGCGTGGTGGGCCCGGTCAGGCAGGTCGAGCTTGCCGACGTCGTGCAGCAGCGCACCCATGCCCAGGTCGAGCAAATCGTCCTCGCCAAAACCGAACACCCGTGCCATCAGCAGCGAGATCACGGTGACGTTCAGCGCGTGGCTGGAGACCCGGTCGCCGCCGGTGTCGCTGATCACGCGCACACACATCTCGCGATCGACCATCAGCTTGTCGAGCAGCGCGCGGGTCAGGCCCTCGGTGACTTGGCGGGCCTGCTCGGGCGCCTTGGGCACCTGGCGCCGCGCCTCGTGCCAGGCCTGTCCGGCCTCGCGAAACTGCTGTTCGCACACGCGCTGGACCGCAAACTGCTGCGACAACGCAGCCAGCAAGCGGGCCTGCGGGCCGGTGGCTGGCAGGGCGCTCGCGCGGGGTGGTGGCGGCGGGCTGGCCGGGATCGCCGATTCGTTGGCCACCGCCTGGTCGTTGGCCAGGGTGGCAGCCAAGCTCGGTGTGGCAGCCGAGGCCACAGCCGCCACCGCTGGCTCGACCGCGGTCGCGACCACCAGCTCGGCGTGCTGGGCATCGGCGGGATCGGCGCCAGCGCGCTCGGCATCGGCCAGCGCAGCGGCGGCAGCCGCCACCGGCACCACGCTGGTCAAGGCCGGGTCGTCGAGGCCCGGCGGTTGCGGCACGGCGGCGTCGTTGAGCCGGCTTTTTTCGGGGCTCCAGCGCACTTTCTTCAGGCCCAGGCCGCGGATCGTCTGCAGTTGATCGGGCGACGTGACCAGAAAGCTCGACAGGGCAAACGGGTGCGCCCACCAGCCCAGGTCCAGGTGCACGAACATCCCGATCTGCAGCTCCTCAATATCCACCTTCATCGACATGGCCTGAGTACTTCCGAAAACAAAGAGGGGCGCAGGCCGTTGCCCGCATGGTCAGGACTTCGGCAGACGGGGCCGCGAACTTGAACCACGGCGGCCACCGGCCACCCTTCAGAGGGCGGTGCAGCGCCTGGCCGTGCGCAGCAGGCGACCGGGGCGTGACAAGCGTCACGGCGCCGCTCAAGTGGTGCTGGCACTGGCAATGACGCGGCGGCTGCCGGCAATCGTGGCGGTGCTGATGGCAGTGCTCACCGCCCCCTTCGGCGGTGTGCTGCACGAGCTCGCCCGCAACCAGATGCCCAGCGCGGTCAGCAACGCCCGATGCCTGAGCAGGTGCGAACGCCGCCGCCCTATCTCGCCGCCAGCGCGCGCCAGGCCGTGGGCGTCTGGCCGGTGTGGCGCTGGAAAAAGCGGCTGAAGTAGCCGGCATCGGCAAAACCCAGCCCCAGCGCGATCTGCTTGACCGCCAGCCGGGTGTAGGCCAGATCGCGCTGCGCCTCCGGCACCAGCCGGCCATGCAGCACACCCAGCGCCGAATGACCCAGCACCTGGTGGCAGACCCGGTTCAGCTGGGTCGGCGTGATGCCCAGGCTGTTGGCCAGCGTGGCCAGGGTGGGCTGCTGGCGGAACCGGGCCTCGACCAGCGCACGAAACCGCTGCACATGGCCCAGCGCGCGGGCGGGCAACGCGGCGGCGGCGGCGGTGCCTTCGGCCAGCGGCGGCGCCAAGCGGCTCAGCAGCACGGCCAGGTGCAGCAGCGCGGCGTCCAGCGCCAGGGCGCGGCAGCGTGAAACTCGGCATGCAACCCAGCCATCGCGTCGGCCACTGCCAACGCGGAAACCGGCAATGAAGTCGGTAATAGCGTTGGCAATGAAGCCGACAACGGCGCTCGCAAGGCGGCCGGCTTTGCAGCAGGCCAAACAACGGCGCGGGAGCGCGACATGTTCGAATTTTGCGGTGCATCACACTTTCGGTCCATTGAGTGCGCGGCCGCTGCAGCTTAGGGCAACGCTGAACAAGTCCCTCGCGGCGCGGTCAGCATGGCCTTAGGCTTTGACGCCCGCCAAAAGACACCGGAGACAAGACCATGAAGACCCAAGTAGCGATCATCGGCGCCGGCCCATCGGGCCTGCTGCTCGGCCAGTTGCTGGCCAAGTCAGGCATCACCAACGTCGTTGTCGAGCAGCGCAGTGCCGATTACGTGCTGGGCCGTATCCGTGCCGGCGTGCTGGAACAAACCACCGTCGACCTGCTGCAGAGCGCCGGCGTCGCCGAGCGCCTGCACGCCCAAGGCCTGCCGCACGACGGCGTGGAGCTGTGTTTCGGCGGTGAGCGCCACCGCATCGACCTGGTCGGCCTCACCGGCAAACGGGTGATGGTCTACGGCCAGACCGAGGTCACGCGCGACCTGATGGCCGCCCGCACCGCCGCCCAGCTGACCACCGTGTACGAGGCCGACGAGGTGGCTGTGCACGGTTTCGACTCCACCACGCCCCGTGTCAGCTGGCTGAAGGACGGTGTGCGCCACGAATTGCAGGCCGATTTCATCGCCGGCTGCGACGGCTTTCACGGCGTTTGCCGCGCCAGCGTTCCGGCCAGCGCGATCACGCTGCACGAGAAGGTCTACCCCTTCGGCTGGCTGGGCGTGCTGGCCGACGTGCCACCGGTCGCGCACGAGTTGATCTACGTCCACCACGACCGCGGCTTTGCGCTGTGCAGCCAGCGCAGCAAGGTGCGCAGCCGCTACTACCTGCAGTGCTCGCTGGACGACCGGGTCGAACAGTGGTCGGACGACCAGTTCTGGGCCGAGCTGAAGCGCCGCCTGCCGGCCGCCGCCGCAGCCCAGCTGATCACCGGCGCCGCCATCGAGAAAAGCATCGCGCCGCTGCGCAGCTTGGTGGCCGAGCCGCTGCGCTTCGGCCAGCTGTTCCTGGTCGGTGATGCCGGCCACATCGTGCCACCCACCGGCGCCAAGGGCCTGAACCTGGCCGCCAGCGATGTCGGCTTCCTGTGGCAGGCGTTGGCCGGCTGCTACGCCGGCCGCCCGGGCGAGCTGGACCACTACTCGTCGCGCGCGCTGGCCCGCATCTGGAAGGCCGAGCGCTTCTCGTGGTGGCTGACCTCGCTGCTGCACCGCTTTCCCGACGGCGCCGAGGGCGGCAGCTTCAACCACAAGCTGCAGCTGGCCGAGCTGGACTACCTGTTCAGCTCTCAGGCAGCGATGACGGCGCTGGCTGAAAACTACGTCGGCCTGCCGCTTGTCTGAAAACTTGCCTGACAATTTGTCTGAAAAGTTGTCCGACAGTTTCTCTGGCCGTCTGTCTGAGCGGCGGCCTGGCCAGCCCAGCCCGGCCCGGCCGCGCCGACCGTGGCCAGTGCCAGTGGCCATGCGGGGCTTTCGCCTTGGCTTAAGCTCGATGCATACGTCGGCACTGCTTGGCGGGATGATCACCGATGCTTACCACTCCGCTGCTGCCGCCCGACCACCCCGACCGTGTTGCGCTCGCCGCCGAGGTGCATGCGCGTCCGCCCGAGCCACTGGCAGCACCCAGCCGTGCCAGCTACGTCGCCGTGCGCGTTGACGACCTGGCCCGCGCCGCCGAGCGGGCACACATCGCCGCGCTGTGCCAGCACTTCGGCGTGGCGCCACCCGCCGTCGGCGGCACGCATTGGGCGGCCACGCTGGGGCAGCTGCGCTTCAAGTGGGAGCGGCACGGCGAGTTTTCCAGTTACACCTTCTTTACCCCGGGCCTGGGCCCGGCCGCGTTTGCCGAGCCGGTGGCCACCCACCTGCCGGCCGGCTGGCTGGCCGCCGTGCCGGGCTTGACGGTGTTCGCCGCCCATGCCGAGCTGGCGCATGCCGAGCGGGCACAGGCTCAGCCGGGGGCTGCCACCCGCCCCTTGGCCACGCAGCTGATGGTCGCCGACCCGGTGGCCACCGGCCTCGGCGACGACCCCGGCCGCCTGCCATCGGCCGAGCAGCTGGCGGCCGACTTCGGCACCAACGTGGTGGTCGGCGCGGGCATCGGCGACGGCGCGGGCCTGGCCTTCACCGACTTCGTCAGCCACGACGACGGTTTCGCCCGCTTCCTGCTGCTCGACCGCGAGATGACCGAGCGCCAGGCCGGGCGCATGCTGCAGCGGCTGTTCGAGATCGAGGCCTACCGCATGATGGCGCTGCTGGCGCTGCCGATCGCGCGCGGGCTGTGGCCGCGGCTGCTGCAGATCGAGCACACCCTGGTGCACCTGACCGAACGCATCGCCAGCCATGCCCAGCACCGCGCGGGCCACGACGAAGCGCTGCTGTACGAACTGATGGCGCTGGCCGCCGAGGTCGAGAGCGCGCTGGTCGGCAGCCAGGCCCGTTTTGGCGCCAGCCGGGCCTACCACGCGCTGGTGACAACCCGCATCGCCGAGTTGCGCGAGGTGCGCATCAAGGGCCTGCAGACCATCGACGAGTTCATGACCCGGCGGCTGAGCCCGGCAATGGCCACCTGCGCCACCGTGTCGCAGCGGCTGCACGACCTGTCCGAGCGGGTAGCGCAAGCCAGCAGCCTGTTGTCGACCCGCGTCGACATCGCCCGCCAGCAACAGAACCAGGCCTTGCTGGCCGCCACCGCGCGCCGCGCCAAGCTGCAATTGCGGCTGCAGCAGACGGTGGAAGGCCTGTCGCTGGCGGCGATCGTCTACTACCTGGCCGGGCTGGTGGGCTATGGCACCAAGGCGCTGAAGGCCGCCGGCCTGCCGCTGTCGCCCGACCTGGTCACCGGGCTGGCACTGCCGCTGCTGGCGCTGGGCACCTGGTGGGTGCTGCGCCGGGTGCACCAGCGTTTTGCCGACGACGACGAGCACAGCGACAACCCCGCCCGTTGACACCGCCGCGCGCTGGCCGCCTGGCACGCTGCGCTGCTGCTGCCAGCGGTCGCCCCGCTGCACATCGGCGCGGCCTAGACCAACAAGCGACTCCACGCGCCGTAACGCTCCCGGATCGGACCGCGCCGCACGCTGAGCACCACCAGCGCGAGACCGAGGCCGATGCTGGCGGCCACCAGCCACCGGTCGCCGGCAAACACAAATGGCACGAGCATCAGGCCGACACCGAGCACCGCGTTCAGCGCCCGGGCAGGCCGGGCGACATCGGCCGCCGCGATGGCGACCACGGCCAGCATCGAACTTGGGCGAATTCACCCCTGCGGTCCAGTTCTTGTTGA
>JAYVDE010000583.1:0-3377 GCA_043749575.1 Burkholderiaceae bacterium
CAGGCTGGCGCCCCACATCCCGGCGATGGTGGCGCGCATCGCCGGCTTGCTGGGGCTGGGTCTCGATCAGGTCAACGTCAAGGCCAAGACCGCCGAAAAGTTGGGCCCGGTGGGTGAGGGCAGGGCGATCGAGGCGCGTGCGGTGTGCTTGCTGTCGGCGGTGTGACGCGGCGCAGCCGCTCTTGCGGCGCCCGCCTCGCCGCAAACTGCCCAAGCAGCCTCAGGAGCGGATCGGTCTGGCCTGGCGCAGCCGCAGGTGCACCACCAGGCCGCTGCCACTGGCGTTGGCAAACTCGACCTGGCCGCCCATGCGCTGCATCGACTTGTCGACGATGGCCAGGCCCAGCCCGGCGCCAGTGGCGGCGGTTCGGGCCGCATCGCCCCGGAAGAACGGCGTGGTCAATTGCCCGAGTTTTTCGGGTGCCACACCCGCGCCATGGTCTCGCACCGTGCAAATTGCCCAGCCGCCGGTGCGCACGCAGCTCACGCTGACCATCGCGATGCCAGTGTCGCTGCTGCGGCCGTAGCGGCGGGCGTTCTCGAACAGGTTGGCAAACACCCGCGCCAGCTCGACCTCGTCGGCCAGCACCTCCAGGTCAATCGAGACCCGGGAGGTGATGCGGATCTCGCCGGGGTCGCGGAAGCTGGCGGCCTCTTTGTCGATCAGGCGCGACAACAGCACCGGCCTCAAGTGGGTGGACCCCGGCCGGGCGTAATCCATGAACTTGTCGATGATGGCGTCGAGCTGGTCGATGTCGGACGCCATGTTGACACGGGCTTCTTCTTCGCCCACGCTCATCTCGGTCTCCAAGCGCAAGCGGGCCAGCGGGGTACGCAGGTCGTGGCTGATGCCGGCCAGCATGACCGCGCGGTCTTCTTCGACCTTGGCCAGCTCTCGCGCCATGCGGTTGAAGCCCATGTTGACCTCGCGGATCTCGCTGGTGACGGTGGTCTCGTCCAGTCGCGAGTCGAACTCGCCGCCGCGGATGCGGCTGGCGGCAAACGACAGGTCGCGCAGCGGCCGGTTGATGCGCCGGGCGATCAGCACCGAGCCCAGCAGCGTGATCAGCACCGCCAGGGCCAGCCAGGCCTCCCAGTAGCCCGGCGTCGGGTGCTGCAGCAGGGCCGGCGGCACCAGCAGCCACCAAGCCTCACGGTCGACCGCAAAACCCAGCCACAGGCCCGCGCGACCGTTGACCTTGCTCACCAGCAGCAACTCGCTGCCCAGGCGGCTGCGCAACTCGGCTTCGAGCTGAGGCGGTGTGCTGTCAGGGCCCACAGCGGCCCAGGTGTCGGCCACCGCGCGGGGTGTCAGCGTCAGGCCCTGGCGGTCGGCCAGCGCCTGCAGCAGGGCGGGTCGGTTGCCTCGGTCCACCAGCCGCAGGGCCTCGCTGCTGAGTTGCACCACGGTAGCCAGTTGCCGGGCAGTGTTGGCGGCAGCGCGCGGCTCGCTGTCGAGCTCGCGCAGCGTCTGCACCCAGGCAAACACACCCGCTGCCAGCAGCAGCAGCAACAGCACAAAGGTGCGCCAGAACAAACTGAGCGCGACTTTTTTCTGGCTCATCGGGGCTCAGGTCGCCAAGAGCTTGCGGCGCAGACGCGTCAAGCCGTACCGTCCGGCACAAAGACGTAGCCCACGCCCCAGACGGTCTGGATGTAGCGCGGCTGGGTCGCATCGGGCTCGATCAGCTTGCGCAGGCGCGAGACCTGCACGTCCAGGCTGCGGTCAAAGGGTTCGAAGTCGCGGCCCCGCGCCAGTTGCGCCAGCTTGTCGCGCGACAGCGGCTGGCGCGGATGGCGCACCAGGGCCTTGAGCATCGAGAACTCGCCGGTGGTCAGCGCCTGCACCTCGCCGTCCTTGGTCAGGCGGCGCAGCGAGAGGTCAAATTCGAAGGGGCCGAAGTTGACCACCTGGGTCTCGCGGCTGGGCGCGCCGGGCGCCTCCTGGGTCGGCCGGCGGCGCAGCACTGCGTGGATGCGCGCCAACAGTTCACGCGGGTTGAAGGGCTTGGGCAGGTAGTCGTCGGCGCCCACCTCCAAGCCGACAATGCGGTCCACATCCTCGACTTTGGCGGTCAGCATGATGATCGGCGTGATGTCGTTGCCGGCCCGCAGGCGGCGGCAGATCGACAGGCCGTCCTCGCCCGGCAGCATCAGGTCCAGCACGATCAGGTCAACGTTTTCGCGCGTCAGCAAGCGGTTCAAGGCCTTGCCGTCTTCGGCCAGCAAGACCTCGAAGCCCTCCTGGCTCAGATAACGGCGCAGCAAATCCCGGATGCGGGCATCGTCATCGACCACAACGATACGGTCAGGTCTGGCGTGAACAGGGCTGGACATGCGGGCTCCCGATTTGTAACAGCCGCATTGTGCAGGCCGTGCCGACGCGCAAACGCCGGGAACTGACCCGCAGTTACAAATATCACCGCCAGTGTGTGAGGTGTCACGCTGGCGGGTGACATATGTCGCGATTCGCACCGTCGGCCATCGGGTACCGGGCATCAGGGCCGCGCTCAAAGGCGACGCACACCGCCATCAAACCCGGGCGACGGCGCCGTCAGATTGCGGCTGACAATGGCGGTTTTATGGCAAGGACAACCATGCGCCCATCAACGCCCCGCCGCACCCGCTCGCGGCTGACCCTGGTCATTTCACTGGCGGCGACACTGGCGGTCACCCTGCCGGTGGCCGCCAGCGCCCAAATGCAGCCGGCACCGCAAAACGTGCTGCAGCTCTCGGCCGAGGCCAGCGCCGAGGTGTTGCAAGACCTGCTGACCATCACGCTGGCGGTGACCCGCGAAGGCGTGGACGCGACCAGCGTGCAAAGCCAGCTGCGCCAGACCCTGGATGCCGCGTTGACCGAGGCCCGCAAAGCCGTGCGGCCCGGCCAGTTGGAGCTGCGGACGGGGTCGTTTTCGCTCTACCCGCGCTATGCCGTCAAGCCGGTGGCCGGCAACAGCATCACCGGCTGGCAGGGTCGGGCCGAGCTGCAACTCGAAGGCCGGGACATCGCCGCCATCGGCGCGCTGGCCGGCAAGCTCGGCGGCGGTGGCCTGGTGGTGTCGCGGGTGCAGTTTGGCCTGTCGCGCGAAGCCCGCGAGGCGGCCGAGGCCGAGGTCGCCAGCCGCGCTATCAGCCGTTTCAAGGGCCGGGCCGAGACCTATGCCAAGCAGTTTGGCTTTGGCAGCTACAGCCTGCGAGAAGTGGCCGTGGGTGGTGGTGACCTGGCGCCCCAGATGCTGCAGTCCGGCCCTCGCTTGGCCCGCTCGATGGCCGCACCCGGGGCGGACGAGTCGCAGCCGCTGGAGGCCGGCAAGGCGGTGGTCAGCGTCACCGTGAGCGGCAGCATCCAGCTTTCGCCAAGGTAGCGCTTGCCGGCG
>JAYVDE010000584.1:0-9162 GCA_043749575.1 Burkholderiaceae bacterium
CGAAGTTTCCCTGGCGCTGGCGCCTTGCCGGCAAGGCGCCGCCGGTGCGCCGCCAGTGCGCCGGCAAGGCCCGCCGGCGCACTGGCGGGCGCAGCCACACCGGCTCAGGCGCTGCTGCTGTCCAGCACCAGCTTGCCCGCCGCCACATCGCCCAGCCGCCTGGGGTCCAGCACCTCGATGCGGCCATGGCTGCAGCCCAGAATGCCCAGCATCTGCAGCTGACGCAGCGCGCCGTTGATGCGCTGGCGGCTGGCGCACAGCAGGCCTGCCAAATCGCCCTGGGTCAGGGTCAGCTCGATCTGCTGGGTGGTGACGCCGGCCACCGGCGGGCGACCAAACTGGCGCAGCAGGCGCTGCAGCTTCAAGGCCACGCGCTGCGACAGCGGCATGGTCTGCAATTCTTCCAGGCGGCGAAACATGTGACGCAGCCGCTGGCAATCCAGTTGCAGCAGCGCCGCGCGCAGTTCGGGCTCGACCTGCAGCAATTCACGCAGCGCATCGCGCGGCACCGTCAGCACGGTGCTGTGGGCCTGGGCGACGATGTCTAAGTCGACCGGGCTGTTGTCGATCAGTGCGATGTCGCCGTACCAGTCGCCCGGCGCCAGCAGCGACAAGGTGAACGCCCGACCGTCGCGCCAACTGGTGCCCAGCGCCAAGGCGCCGCCGGCCACGCCGACCCAGTCGGTGGCGGCGGCGCCGCGCTGCACCAGGCAGGTGCCGCGGCGCACATGCTGCACCCGTGCCCGCGCCAGAATGGCCTGGCGCAGCGTCGGCGACAGGCCGGCAAACCAAGGCGCCGATTCGACCCGCTGGCTCTCGACCGGCCGCAGACTCGGCAGCGCCAGCAGGGCCAGCCGCTGCGCTGTGGGCACCACCGCTGATGGCAGCGGCGGTCGCGCCGGGCCGCTGGGCGGCGTGACGATGCGGTGGGTGAACCCGGCCTGCATCATTGTTCGACCCGGATGTCGGTGTCCGTCGACAACTTCTTCCACTTGGCAATCTTCTGGCGGTAGAAGTCGGCAAAGGCGGGCTGCGTCATGACCTGGTAGACGCCGGCCTTGGCCAGAATGCCGGACAGCGCGTTGGCATCGCGGCGCGTCCCCATGTCGTTGAGGCCGCCGGCCGGGCCGTCGACGATCAGCTTGATGGGCTTGTTCGGGTAGTCCTGCTGCGCGTGCGCGGCGGGCGCGGTGGCGGCCAACACGCTGGCGACGGCCAGTGTGGCGAGGGTGAGGCGTCTGTTCATGGGCATCCTGGTGGTGGCGGCTGGGTGCTGACGCTCAGCAGACTTCGAACAGCCCGGCCGCGCCCTGGCCACCGCCGATGCACATCGTGACCACCACGTACTTGGCGCCGCGGCGCTTGCCTTCGATCAGCGCATGGCCGGTCAAGCGCGAGCCGCTGACACCATAGGGGTGGCCCACCGCAATGGCGCCACCGTTGACATTGAGCAGTTCATCGGGGATGCCCAGCGTGTCGCGGCTGTAGATCACCTGGCAGGCGAAGGCCTCGTTCAGCTCCCACAGGCCGATGTCGCTGACCTTCAAACCGGCGCGCTGCAGCAGCCGCGGCACCGCGAACACCGGGCCGATGCCCATCTCGTCGGGCTCGCAGCCGGCCACCGCAAAGCCGCGGAAGATGCCCAGCGGCTGCAGCCCCAACTGCTCGGCGCGCTTGCCGTTCATCACCACGCAGGCCGACGCGCCATCGGAAAACTGGCTGGCGTTGCCGGCGGTGACGATGCCACCGGGCAGCGCCGAGCGCAGGCCGCTCACAGCCTCCAGCGTGGTGTCGCCGCGGATGCCTTCATCCGCCGAGATCGTCACTTGCTTGCGGGTCAGGCGGCCGGTCGCCTTGTCGACCACGCCCATGATCGTGGTCATGGCCACGATCTCGTCGGCAAACTTGCCCGCCGCCTGCGCCGCGAATGCGCGCTGCTGGCTGCGCACGCCGTATTCGTCTTGCGCCAGCTTCGGGATCTTGTAGCGCTTGATCACCTGCTCGGCGGTCTGCAGCATGTTCCAGTACAGCTCGGGCTTGTGTTCCATCAGCCAGGGGTCGAGGCGCATGTGCTTGTTGGCCTCGTTCTGCACGCAGCTGATGCTCTCGACACCGCCGGCAACGATGGCCGGGCAGCCCTCGGTCATCACCCGCTGCGCGGCCAGCGCGATGCTCTGCAAGCCCGACGAGCAAAAGCGGTTGATGGTCAGGCCGCCGGTGGTCACCGGCAGGCCGGCGCGCAGCGCGATGGCCCGGGCGATGTTGCCGCCGGTGGTGCCTTCACCGAAGGTGCCGCCCATGATGCAGTCTTCGACCTCGCCGGGGTCGATGCCGGCACGCGCCACCGCGTGCTGCACCGCATGGCCGCCCAGCGTGGCGCCATAGGTCATGTTGAAAGCGCCCTTCCAGCTCTTGGCCAGGCCGGTACGCGCGGTTGAAACAATCACTGCTTCGATCATGGTGTGTGCTTTCCGGATCAGTTGAAGGTTTTGCCTTCGTCGGCGAGACGAACCAGCAGCGGCGCCGGCTGCCACGAGGCATCGGCCCCCGGCTCGGCGGCAAAGCGGCGCAGTGCGCGCACCACGTTGGGCAGGCCGACGGTGTCGGCGTAGAGCATCGGCCCGCCCCGGTGCAGCGGGAAGCCGTAGCCGAAGAGGTAACAGACGTCCAGGTCGGAGGCCCGTGCGGCGATGCCTTCTTCGAGGATGCGTGCACCCTCATTGACCAGCGCGTAGATGCCGCGCTCGACCACCTCGGCGTCGCTGATCTTGCGCGGCGTGATGCCGTTGGCGGCGCGGTACTCGGTGATCAGCGCCTCAGTCACCGGATCGGGAATCGGATCGCGCTTGCCGGCCTCGTAGCGGTAGTAGCCCGCGCCGGTCTTCTGGCCGTAGCGGCCGGCCTCGGCCAGCTTGTCGGCCACGCCGGGCTTGAACTCGACGCCGGCTTCCGCCGCCTTGCGCTGGCGCGTGGCCCAGCCGATGTCCAGCCCGGCCAGGTCGCCCATGCGGAACGGGCCCATCGCCATGCCGTATTGCTGCAGCGCGCCGTCGATCTGCTGCGGCAGCGCGCCGGCGTTCAACAGGCCCTGCGCTGCCGCACCGTAACGCGCCAGCATGCGGTTGCCGATGAAGCCGTCGCAAACCCCCGAGACCACCGCGATCTTCTTGATCTTCTTGGCCATGGCCATACTGGTGGCCAGCACATCGGGCGCGGTCTGATCGCCACGCACCACTTCGAGCAGGCGCATCACGTTGGCCGGGCTGAAGAAGTGCAGGCCGACCACGTCCTGCGGCCGCTTGGTGAAGCCGGCGATGGTGTCGATGTTGAGGTAGCTGGTGTTGGACGCCAGGATCGCGCCGGGCTTGCAGACCTTGTCGAGCGTCTCGAACACCGTCTGCTTGACGGCCATGTTCTCGAACACCGCCTCGACCACCAGGTCGACGTTGGCAAAAGCGTCGTAACTCAGCGTGCCGCTCACCATGGCCATGCGCTGCTCAACTTGCTCGGGCTTCAACTTGCCCTTTTTCATCGAGTTGTCGTAGTTGCGGCGGATGGTGGCCAGGCCCTTGTCCAGCGCCTCTTGCTTCATCTCCAGCAACACCACCGGGATGCCGGCGTTCAAGAAGTTCATCGTGATGCCGCCGCCCATGGTGCCGGCACCGATCACGCCCACGCTGTTGATCGCGCGCAATGGCGTGTCGGCGGGCAGGCCGGGGATCTTGGCGGCCGCGCGCTCAGCGATGAAGGCATGGCGCAGCGCCTTCGATTCGGGGCTTGCCATCAGCGACAAAAAGCCTTCGCGCTCTGCCGCCACGCCCTGCTCGAAGGTTTTGCCGTAGGACGCGGCCACCGCTTCCAGGCACTTCATCGGCGCCGGGAAGTGCTTGCTCATCGCGCCCACCGTGTTGCGGGCGAACTGCAGGAAGGCCTCGCCCTGCGGGTCATTGACCTTCAGGTCGCGGGCCCGGCGCAGCGGCAGCTTCTGTGCGATCACGTGTTCGGCAAAGCTGATCGCGCCGGCGACCAGCTCACCTTCGATGATCTTGTCGACCAGCGGCGAACCGGCAAATTGGGCGGCGGCCACTGGCGCGCCGCTGACGATCATGTTCAGCGCGGCTTCCAGGCCGATCAAGCGCGGCAAGCGCTGCGTGCCACCGGCACCGGGCAGCAGGCCGATCTTGACCTCGGGCAAGCCCAGCTGCGCGTCGGCCAGCGCGACGCGGAAGTGGCAGCCCAGCGCCAACTCCAAGCCACCGCCCAGGCACTGGCCGGAGATAGCGCCGACAACCGGCTTGGGGCTGTTTTCCAGCATCTCGATGACCACCCGCAGGTTCGGCTCTTTCGCGCCCTTGGGCGTGCCGAACTCGGTGACGTCGGCGCCGGCTGAAAACGCGCGGGCGGTGCCGATCAGCACGATGGCCTGCACCGCCGGGTTGGCGTTGGCGGCGTCCAGCGCATCGGCGATGCCGGCGCGCAAGTCGTAGCCCAGGCTGTTGACCGGCGGGCGGTCCATGGCCAGCACGGCCACCGGGCCTTGCAAACGGATGCTGACGGGATTGCTCATGGTGAATCTCTCAGGTTGGAGGTCAAACAACAGACTGCACTGACTGAACTGACTGAACTGACGTGGCCCAGTGGGCGCCGTGGGGCCGGCTTTGCCGGTCCACTGGCTCGGCCCTCTTGAGGGGGCCGAGGCCGGACACAAACGCTGCGCCGTGGGTGCTTGCCGATGGGCTGGGCCGCTGGCCCAGCGCGGCCTGCAAGGACGCCGCAGGCGCTACGGGGGTGGGCTAGTACCCGCGGCGCTGGGCCAGGGCGTCGAGGTGGAAATTGGTGTCGCCCCATAACTCTTGCAGCACGCGGGCGCGCTTCATGAAAAAGCCGATCTCGAAGGCGTCGGTCATGCCCATGCCGCCGTGCATCTGCACCGCTTCTTGCACCGCGGTGGTGGCGGTGCGGCCGGCTCGGGCCTTGGCCACGGCCACCGCATTGGCGGCGGTGGCCGGGTCGGCGTCCAGCGCCTGCTGGGCCTTGATGACGGCGGCGCGGGTGATCTCCAGGTCGCAGTACAGCGTGGCGGCGCGGTGTTGCAGGCCCTGAAACTCACCGATCAGCTTGCCGAACTGGCGCCGCTCCTTCAGGTAGTTGAGCGTGCGCTCGAAGACCTCGTCGGCCAGGCCCAGCAACTCGGCGGCGGCGGCACAGCGGCCGGCGTTGAGGGCCGCGTCCAGCGCGGCGGCGGCGGACTGGCCACTCTCGCCGCTCGCGCCCAACCGGGCTTCAACGCCCAGTTTGACGTTCTGCAAATGCACCCTAGCTGCGTTGTGGGCGTCGACCATCACGGTGCGCTCGACGCTCACCCCGGCGGCCTTGGGATCGACCAGGAACAGGCCGATGCCGCCGTCCGCCAATTGCGCGGCAACCACCAGCACATCGGCCACATGGCCGTCTAGCACCAGCTGCTTGTGGCCGGCTAGCAGCCAGCCCGCGCCGTCGGCCCGTGCCTGGGTGGCCAGCCCGCCGCTGCGGTGCTTGGCTGATTCATCGACCGCCAGCGTGGCGATGAGCTCACCGCGGGCGATTTTTGGCAACCAGGCCGCTTGCTGCGCGGCAGTGCCGGCGTGCCGGATCGCGCTGGCCGCGACGATGGCCGAGGCCAGCAGCGGCGACGCACACAGCTGGTGGCCGATCTGCTCCATCACCACACCGGCCTCGACATGGCCCAGGCCCAGGCCGCCGTGCGCCTCGGCCACCAGCACGCCGGTGAAGCCCATCTCGGCAAACTGGGCCCACAGCGGGCGCGAAAAACCGTCGGCATCGGCGTTGTCGCGCAGCGCGCGCAACTGCGAGACGGGCGACTGCTCGGCCAGGAAGTTGCGTGCGCTGTCGCGCAGCTGCGCTTGTTCTTCGTTGAGGATCAAGGCCATGTCAGTACCGCCCGGCCGTCCGAAGGTACTGAGACGCCCCCTTGGGGGGCAGCGAGCAAAGCGAGCGTGGGGGCTTCATGTCAGGCTCCGGGCAGTTCAAGGATGCGCTTGGCGACGATGTTGAGCTGCACCTCGCTGGTACCGCCCTCGATCGAGTTGGCTTTGGTGCGCAACCAGGTGCGGGCGGTGTCGCCGTGGCGGGAGCGCTCGCTGTCCCATTCGAGTGCGTCGCTGCCCTGGATGGCCATCGTCAGTTCCCAGCGCCGCTTGTTCAGCTCGGCGCCGTAATACTTCAGCATCGACGACATCGCCGGGTGGGCAAGGCTTGCGCGCGCCAGGTCACCGGCACGCTCCATCGCCAGCCGGAAGGCGGCTTCGTCGGCCTCGAACTCGGCCAGCTGGGCGCGCAACAGCGGGTCGGCCAGGCGGCCGCTGGCGTCCCGCCCGATCGCCTCGACCGCCTGCTGGCCAATCGGCTTGGCGGCGGCACGGTCACCGATAGCACCGATCATCTCGCGCTCATGCGCCAGCAAGTACTTGGCAACGTCCCAGCCCTTGTTCAGGGTGCCGACCAGGTTCGATTTTTCGACCCGCACATTGTCGAAGAAGGTTTCGCAGAACGGGCTCTTGCCCGAGATCAGCAGGATCGGCCGGGTGCTGACGCCGGGCGAGGCCATGTCGAACAACACGAAGCTGATGCCGTTGTGCTTGCTGGCGGTGTCGGTGCGCACCAGGCAAAAGATCCAGTCGGCCTGATCGGCGTAACTGGTCCAGATCTTCTGGCCGTTGACGACAAAGTGGTCGCCTTTGTCTTCGGCCTTGCTCGCCAGCGACGCCAGGTCGCTGCCGGCATTGGGCTCGCTGTAACCCTGGCACCAGCGGATTTCGCCGCGGGCGATCTTCGGCAGGTGATCGAGTTTCTGCGCCTCGCTGCCAAACTTCAGCAGCGCCGGGCCCAGCATCCAGATGCCGAAGCTCTGCAGCGGCGAGCGGCAGTTCAGCGTGCGCATTTCCTGCAGCAGCACCTTGGCTTGCAGGCTGGACAGGCCGGCGCCGCCATAGGCTTGCGGCCAGGTCGGCACGGTCCAGCCCTTGGCGGCCATCACGTCCAGCCACTGTTGCTGCGCCGCTGAACTGAACTTCGCCTTGCGCCCGCCCCAGCAGGCGTCGTCCTCGCTGGTCATCGGCCGGCGCATCTCCGCCGGACAGTGGGCGCTCAGCCAGGCGCGGGTTTCTTCGCGGAAGGCAGCCAGTTCGGGGGTCAGGTCGATCGCGGTGGCAGTGGCCATGGATGTGTGCTTTTGGTCGCGTCAGTGGGGGCGTGCGTGGGGGCGAACGTGGGGACTTGAGTGGGACGTGAATGCGGCGTCAGGCTGGCCTCTCGGGCAGCCGCAGCGTAGCAGAAGCCCTCGCTCAAGTGCAAACCCTGATTTCTAAAAGTGAGGGTTCGCGAAGAAGTTCCCAGTGAGAACTAGGGGAAAACCACAGCGTACCTCGGCTTCTAGATCGGCACATGATGGCGGCGATCGCCAGTGGCATGCGGCCGTGGCGACCAGGAGAAGACAGCCTTGAACCCACCCCTGATTTCGCTTTTGCGGCGGCCAGCCTGATGCGCGGCTATGTGTTGCGCCGCCTGCTGGCGCTGCTGCCCACGCTGGTGCTGGCCAGCATCATCGTGTTCGTCACCATCCGGCTGATTCCGGGCGACGTGATCGACCTGATGCTCAGCCAGAACGATGTCTCGGCCGACAAGAAAAGCCGCGACGACATCATTGCCGCGCTGGGCTTCGACAAGCCGATGTGGCAGCAGTACCTGCACTGGGTCTCGGCCATCGTCTTCCACGGCGACCTCGGCAAATCACTGTGGCAGGGCACGCCGGTCACCGAGCACCTGCTCGCCCGGTTGCCGGTCACCTTCGAACTGGGCTTCATCGCGATGGTCGTCGGCCTGATCATCGCGCTGCCGATCGGCATTTACTCGGCGGTGCGCCAAGACACCGCGGGTGACTACATCGCCCGCAGCTTCTCGATCCTGCTGCTGGCCGTGCCGAGTTTCTGGCTGGGCACCATGGTGGTGGTGTTCCCGTCGATCTGGTGGGGCTGGTCGCCGTCGGTCGACTACGTGGCCTTCTTCAAATCGCCCGCCGACAACTTGTCTCAGATGCTGCTGCCGGGCATCGTGCTGGGCGCGGCGCTGTCGGCCATCACCATGCGCATGACCCGCACCATGATGCTGGAGGTGCTGCGCCAAGACTACATCCGCACCGCCTGGGCCAAAGGCCTGGGCGAGCGGCTGGTGATCGTGCGCCACGCGCTGCGCAACGCGATGATCCCGGTGGTCACGCTGATCGGGCTGCAGGCGCCGCTGCTGATCGGCGGCGCGGTGATCATCGAGCAGATCTTCGTCATCCCCGGCATGGGCCTGCTGCTGCTCGATGCGGTGCAGCAGCGCGACTACCCGATCATCACCGGCGTGTTCCTGGTGGTCGGCGTGGCGGTGATGCTGATCAACCTGTTGGTCGACCTCAGTTACGGGTTTCTCGATCCCAAAGTGAGGATGCGCTGATGAGCCCCCGCACTTTCCTGCTGCGCCCACCGATCTCGAGCCTCCGGGGCTCGCCGTACGGGAGTACGGCTCCGCTCCTCGCCCCGACCTCGGCGCGCTCGCAACGGAAATCGCAGGATCTCATATGAGTGCAGTACTGCCTTTGAATGCCGCCAAACCGCTCAGCCACAGCTTTTGGGCCCGCTTGTGGCGCGACAAGCCACTGGGCGCGATCGGTGGCGTCGTGTTGCTGGCCTTTGTGGTGCTCGGCGTCTTCGCCGACTTCATCGCCCCCTACGATTTCAACGAGATCGCGCCGCTAGACCGCATGCAGGCGCCCAGTCTGGCGCACTGGTTCGGCACCGACAACCTGGGCCGCGACGTGTTGTCGCGCTGCATTTACGGCGCCCAGCTGTCGGTCATCATCGGCTGCTCGGCGGCCGCGCTGGCCACGCTGATCTCGGCGGTGCTGGGCATCGTCAGCGGCTATTTCGGCGGCAAGATCGACCTCGGCCTGCAGCGCGTGGTCGACGCCTGGATGAGCTTTCCCGACCTGATCGTGCTGATCGTGGTGGTCTCGGTGCTCGGCCCGGGCATGCCGCAGATCATCGGCACGCTGGGCCTGCTGCTGGGCATTGGCGGTTCGCGCATCGTGCGCTCGGCGGTGGTGTCGGTGCGCGAGCACAT
>JAYVDE010000585.1:0-3374 GCA_043749575.1 Burkholderiaceae bacterium
TGATGATGCTGATCACCGACAGCCCCAGCATCCGCGACGTGATTCTCTTCCCGGCGCTGCGGCGGGAAGCGGTATGACGCCGGCGCTGCGCGGCTGACCAGAAACAGGCGCCGGCGATGACCCCTCGCATCGAAACGCTGGCGCTGGTCCACCAAGCCTGCTGGCAAGAATTGGCCAAGGCGCCGCGCAACAAGGCCCATGCCTTCCGGGTGATGGGCCTGGCCACGGTCGACGGCGCCGTGGCCGACCTGCGCTCGGTGGTGCTGCGCGAGGTGCTGGCCGACGAGCGCACGCTGGTGTTCTTCACCGACGCCCGCTCGCCCAAGGTGGCGCAGATCCAGCGCCAGCCGGCCGGCACGCTGCTGGCCTGGTGCGAGCGGCTCAGCTGGCAGCTGCGGCTGCGGGTGCAGCTGGAAGTGGAAACCAGCGGCCTGGCGGTGTCGTCGCGCTGGGCGCGGCTGAAGATGACGCCCGCCGCGCAGGACTATTTGTCGCCGCTGCCACCCGGCGCGCCGGTCGAGCATCCCCTGCCCGAGCGCAGCACGCGCGACCACTTTGCCGTGGTGCAGGCCCGGGTGTTGTTGATCGACTGGCTGGAACTGCACGCCGAGGGCCACCGCCGCGCGGTGTTCGATGCGCAGGGCCAGGGGCGGTGGTTGACGCCCTGACGCGCCAGCAGCCGCAAGCCGTCGGCGTCAGCGCCGCGGCGCGGTGGCCAGCAACTCGCGCAGCGCGTCCTTCCAGAAGCGGGCCATCGCCGTGGTGCCGTGGCCGCGGCTGGCCTCGCTGGACGGAATCAGCAACAAGCGGGCGTCGGGCATGCGCTTCAACTCGCGCTCCATCACCCCCAGCTCGGGCGGGTTGCGCTCGTCGTCGGCCGAATTGATGGCCAGCAGCCGGGCGCGGATGCGCTCCAGCCGGGGCTGCGGGTCGTAGTCGCCCGACGACTCCCACTGGTAGAGGAAGTCGTTGGCGTCGGCGCTGAATGGCGCCGCCAGCCGCTGATCGAGCAGCTGGTCGGCCTTCTCCCGCGTGGGCGCCTGCACCTGCCAGCCCTGCGAGCCGCCGCTGGTGGCCACGCCGAAGAACACGTTGGCGGTGCGCAGTGCCGGCGGCTGGGTGCTGTAGTTGCCGTCCTGCCAGGCCGGGTCTTTGCGCACCGCGTCGATCAGCAGGCGCCGCATCATCCAGTTGCGGCCCGACATGGCCGTGGGCTGCGAGGCCATGGGCACCAGCGCGTCCATGAAGCCGGGGTGGTCCACGCCCCACAGCCAGGTCTGCATGCCGCCCATCGAGTTGCCCAGCACCAGGCGCAGGTGCTTGATCCCCAGCCCCTCGGTCACCAGGCGGTACTGCGCGGCGACCATGTCGTCGTAGTTGTAGCGCGGAAACTTCGCGCGCAAGCCGTCCGACGGCTTGGTGGTCTTACCGGTGCCGATGGCGTCCGGCAGGATGATGAAGTACTTGCTGGCGTCCAGCGGCTGGCCCGGGCCGAACAACTCGCCGGCGAAGGCCGGGTTCAGCATGCCGGCACCCGACCCGGCCGTGCCGTGCAGGATCAGCACCGGCTCGCCGGTGGGCGCGCCCACCGTGGTGTAGTGGATGCGCAGTTCGGGCATCCGCTCGCCGGTGTGGAAGCGGAAGTCGCGCGCCACCCAATCGGCCTCGCGCGGGGCCGGAAAGTCGGCCGCCTGGGCCATCGGCATGGCAGCGTACAGGGTGGCGGCGGCCATCGACAGCAGCCAGCGGTGCAGGGGAATCATCGGCATGGGGTCTCCTGGCGTTGTCCGGCCGCTGGCGGTCGGATCGGGTCGGATCGGGGGCTGCGTCAACCGGGGCGCGGATCGGCCTGGCTCGCCGGGGGGGCGCTCAGCCGCGGCTGAACGCGGCCTTGCGCTTGTTCAAGAAGGCCTCCATCCCTTCTTTCTGGTCGGCGGTGCCAAACAGCGCATGGAACAGCCGGCGCTCGACCAGGATGCCGTCGTTGAGCGTGCCTTCGTAGGCGCGGTTGATGCACTCCTTGGCCGCCAGCACGCTGGGGCCGCCCAGCGCGCAGATGGCGGCTGCGGCGCCCAGGGCCTCGTCCAGCAATTGCGCGACGGGCACCACCCGCGAGACCAGGCCGGCGCGCTCGGCCTCCACCGCGTCCATCATGCGGGCGGTCAGGATCAAGTCCATCGCCTTGGCTTTGCCGATGGCGCGCGGCAGGCGCTGCGTGCCTCCAGCACCCGGGATGATGCCCAGCTTGATCTCGGGCTGGCCGAACTTGGCCGAGTCGGCGGCGATGACGATGTCGCACATCATCGCCAGCTCGCAGCCCCCGCCCAGCGCAAAACCGGCCACCGCGGCAATCACCGGCTTGCGGATGCTGCGGATGGTTTCCCAGTTGCGGGTGATCAGGTCGCTGGTGTAGGCCGAGACGAAGTTGTGCTGCGCCAGCACACCGATGTCGGCGCCGGCGGCAAAGGCCTTGTCGCCGCCGGTGATGACGATGGCGCCGATGCCGGGGTCGGCGTCGAAGGCCTTCAGCGCCGCGCCCAGCTCGTCCATCAGGCCGTCGTTGAGGGCGTTCAGCGCCTTGGGCCGGTTCAGCGTGATCAGGCCGGTGCGCACGGCGCCGTCGCCGCGGATGTCGGTGAGGATGTTTTGATAGGTCATGGCAGGTCGATGGTGGGCGTGGTCGGGGTGGGGGTGATCGGAGGGCCCAGCCAATCTAACCGATTGCCTGGCCGAGCCGGCCCGGGGTTCATCTCGTTGCAGGCGGGCGCGCCGCCTGCAGGGGCGGCTTTTCCAGCGACAAGTCGATCCAGTTCTGCTTGCCGTCGCGGATCAGGATGCGCACCGGCAGGTACTGCAGCGTCGGCGCGATCCAGATCTCGGGCGTCAGGTCACCGCTCTGGGCTTCGCGCCGTGGCTTGATGTGGAAAGTGGGCACGGCACCAAAGGGGAAGCGCAGCGTCTCTTCGGCCACGATGTCGTAAGTCCAGCGCTCGAGCTTGCGGCCGATGGCCAGCGGCAGGTCGACCGAGCGGCCCACCTTCAGCCGCTCGGGCTGGTTGGTGAACAACCAGGTCAGCTGCACAAACTGGCTGGCCTCGTCCTGAACGCCGGCCACGGTCGCGACCTCGCGGCCGTCGGCCAGCACCACCCGCTCGGGGCCGAAGCGCAGTTGCCAGCGCCGTGTGGCGCGGAACAGCACTTTCTGCTCGCCGTCGAAACGCTGCGGCGCCAGGCCTTGCGCGGTCAGTTCACCCTCGCTGCGGATCTGGCGCGACAGCACCGGGCCGACCGAGGTTTCCAGGTGCACCTGGTAGCGCGTGCCCTGGCGCAGCCATTCGACCGAGGCGCTGCCGTTCACCGGGCCGCGGTAGTCG
>JAYVDE010000586.1:0-9146 GCA_043749575.1 Burkholderiaceae bacterium
CCATCTCGGCCAACAGCGACGAAGAAGTCGGTCGCATCATCGCCGAGGCGATGGACAAGGTTGGCAAAGAAGGCGTCATCACCGTTGAAGACGGCAAGAGCCTGAACAGCGAACTCGATGTCGTCGAAGGCATGCAGTTCGACCGCGGCTACCTTAGCCCCTACTTCATCACCAACCCCGACAAAATGACCGTCGAGCTGGAAAACCCCTATATCCTGATCCACGAGAAGAAGCTGGCCAACCTGCAGGCGATGCTCCCGATCCTGGAAGCCGTCGTCCAGGCCGGAGCCTTCTTCAACGGTAATGACGCCGTCCTTGCCAACCTTGTCCATCGCCTCGGCAATGATGCGGCCGACTTCTTCGTCGCTGTTGGCCGAGATCGTGCCGACTTGCGCGATTTCCTTGCTCGTCGTGGTGGCCTTGGACTGCTTTTTCAGCTCGGCGACCAGGGCGATGACCGCCTTGTCGATGCCGCGCTTCAGGTCCATCGGGTTCATGCCGGCGGCAACAAACTTCATGCCTTCGCGGATGATCGACTGCGCCAGCACCGTGGCGGTGGTGGTGCCGTCACCGGCGATGTCGCTGGTCTTGGAAGCAACTTCCTTGACCATCTGCGCGCCCATGTTGGCGAGCTTGTCTTTCAGCTCGATTTCCTTGGCCACGGACACACCGTCCTTGGTCACGGTAGGGGCGCCGAACGAGCGCTCCAGCACCACGTTGCGGCCTTTGGGGCCGAGCGTGACCTTGACCGCGTTGGCCAGGATGTTCACGCCTTCAACCATGCGGTGACGCGCGTCAGCGCCGAAAATGACGTCTTTTGCAGCCATGTGTAATTCTCCGGATTCAGTAGGGGGGTTTTACGCTTTGCCTCGCCGCACGGGTCGTCGGCAAGGAAAGCGTAGCGAGCGGCGGGCTGGCTAGGCGGACGGCGCGCAGGAACCGGAACATAGCAGCGCTATGTGAGGATTCCGAGCACCGCCCAACGACGCCAGCACGTCGCGCAGTAGCTTTACTTGGCGACGACGGCGAAGAGGTCTTCTTCGCGCATGACGAGCAACTCATCGCCATCGACCTTGACGGTCTGGCCCGAGTACTTGCCGAACAGCACGCGGTCACCGACCTGGACGTTCAGGACGATGAAGTCGCCCTTGTCGTTGCGCTTGCCGGGGCCGACTGCCAGCACTTCGCCTTGGTCAGGCTTTTCGGCGGCGTTGTCGGGGATGACGATGCCCGAAGCGGTCTTGGTTTCTTGCTCGAGGCGCTTGACGATCACACGATCATGCAGGGGGCGAAGTTTCATCGTATCTCCTAGGGATGTCTGAGGATTCAGGGCGTGGGCGGCGGCACCGCAGGCGCCAGCCACCAACGTCTGAGACGGTCTGGGCAGGGCCGGACCGCTGTTAGCACTCAGTGTTGTCGAGTGCTAGCAATAGATTATAGGGGCGGCTCGACAGCTTTCAAGGGGCTTTGTCGCGCGACTGCAGGGGCCCACGGCCCTGGTCGCTTGGCGCCGAGTCCGGCGCGGCATGAACTTGCCGGGCCGTCAGTCGGGCAAGGTGTCGTCGTTGTCGCGACCAGGCGGCACTTCGACGCGGTACTGCTCGTTGGCCCAGGCACCCAGGTCGGCGCCGCGGCAGCGTTCACTGCAGAACGGGCGGTACGGGTTCTCGGGCGCGAACACCGCCGGCCGCTTGCAGGTAGGGCAGGGCACCCGCCGGGGCGCCGCAGTGGGGCGTTCGGCGACGCTCACGGCACTGACCTGCGTTCTTCGCGCTGCGGGATGAGCGCTTTGGAGCGGCCACGCGCGCTCACTGGACAACCCTTCGCGCTTCGCGCTGCGGGATGAGCGCTTTGGAGCGGCCACGCGCGCTCATGCACACAAGGTCAGCTCGAACGGCAGGTCCACCGGCGCGGGCCGCAGCCGGCCCTCACCGTCGGGGCGCACCAGCCGCACCGAGACCATCAAGCGGTGGCCGGTGATCTCGGGCACCAGGTCGTCGCTGTCGTCGATGCGCAGGCGCAGCAGCTGGTAGCTGCGGCCCGGCGGCAGGCTCTGCTGGAACTGGCCGGCCTGGCTGACCACCTTGTGCGGCACCCCGGCGTCGCGCACCAGGTGCAGCAGCAGCTGCAGCGCCTGGCCCAGCGGCTCCAGCGTGGCCACCCAGCCCAGCAGGTCGGTGCGGCGGCGGCGGGCATCACGCTGCTGCCAGGCGTAGTAGGCCGGCAGGTCGAATTCACAGGTGCCGCCGGGGATGCCGATGCGGCTGCGCACGCTGGTCAGCCATTCATGGCCGGCCAGCGTCTGGCCCGCCTTGCCCGGCTGCAGGTTCAGCGCGCTGAAGGCGTTGTCGATGCGGGCGATCATGGCGTCCAGCGCGTCCTGCGACACCTGCGGGTTGCTGCGGTAAACCACCAGCTGCGCCTTGTGGCGCTCCAGCTCCTTGAGCAGGTCGGACTTGAGGTCGGCGCGCGCGGCCACGTCCATGATCTCGAACATCGTGACCAACGCAAAATGGTGGTCCACCGCCGCATCACGGTGCAACAACTGGCCCAGCCGGTCGAACAGGTGCTCCAGCCGCAGCATCGTGCGGATGCTCTCGTTGAACGGGTACTCGTACAGGACCAAGGCGCTTCCTAGGGAGACAGGCCAGCCACAGGCCCGGCGGGCCGCCGCCCTGCGAAGGGCAAGGGGCGGCGCGATTGTTTCACAGCGCCTCGCCCGGGCTGGCGCCGGCGGTACCGGCTTGTCCGGCCGGCCCGGCTCACACCGCTGGCGGCAGCCCCCAGGCCGACCACAGCGCGGCCACCTCGGCGGCCAGTGTCTCGCGGCTCAGCGTGTCGTTGAAGATCACCGCATCGGCGATGGCGCGGCGGCGGTCACGCGCGGTCTGCTGGGCGATCACCCGCTGCACCTGGTCGGCGCTCCAGCCCGAGCGGGCCATCACGCGCTGCACCTGCACCGCGGCGCTGCAGTCGACCACCAGGATGCGCTGGCAGCGGGCGCGCCAGGGGCTGGATTCGGTCAGCAAGGGCACATCGAAGACCACCACGCCGGCGCCGACGGTCTCGGCCACCGCGACCTGGCGCTGCGCTTCGGCGCCGATCATCGGGTGCAGGATCGCCTCGAGCGCGCGCTTGGCGCTAGCGTCGGCGAACACCAGGCTGCGCATGCGGGCGCGGTCGAGTGCGCCGTCGGGCCCGGCCACGTCATCGCCAAAGCGCTGGCGCAGCGCCGGCATCGCCGCGCCGCCGGGCGCGCTCAACGCGTGGGCGATGGCGTCGGTGTCGACCAGCGTGGCGCCGTGGCTCACCAGCAGCGCCGCGACCGTGCTCTTGCCGCTGCCGATGCCGCCGGTCAGGCCGATGCTGTCGACGCCGCGTCGAACGGGACCGTTGGGCGATGCCCCTAGGTGATCGTGGGCCGGCTGGTTGAACGGGGGTCGGCGCGCGTCGCGATCATCCCGGTTGACGTCGATGCTCACTGTCAGACCCCCGGCCACAGCTCGCTCAGTCGGGCACCGAAAAACAGCGCCGCCACACCGCCGCCGACCAAGTAGGGGCCAAACGGGATCGGCACGTCGCGGCCGTGGCCGCGGCAGACGATCATGAAGATGCCCACCGCCGCGCCCACCGCCGACGACAGCAGGATGATCGACGGCAATGCCTGCCAGCCCAGCAAGGCGCCCAGACCGGCCAGCAGCTTGAAATCACCCTCGGCCATGCCCTGCACGCCGCGCACCAGCTTGTAGAGGGCCGCCACCGCCCAGAGCGAGAAGTAGCCAAAAAAGGCGCCCAGCGCGGCATCGGGCAGCGAGACCGGAATCCAGCGCTGCCAGGCGGCCACCAGGCCCAGGCCGATCAGCGGCAGCGTCAGCTTGTCGGGCAGCAGCGTGGTGTCCAGATCGATGAAGGCGGCGGCGACCAGCAGCGCCAGCGCGGCGCAATACACCGCAGCGGCGGCGGTCGGCCCGGCATGCAGCGCGGCAGCGGCAAACAGTGCGCCGGTCAACCCTTCGACGAGGGGGTAACGCGCGGAGATGCGCGTGCCGCAGGCGGCGCACTTGCCGCCCAGCCGAAGCCAGCCCAGCAGCGGGATGTTCTCGTGCCAGGCCAGCGTGTGGCCGCAGGCCGGACAGCGCGAACGCGGCCGCGACAGGCTCAAGCCCGGCAGCGCGGCCACGTCCTGGGCCAGCGCCTCGCCCTGGCGGGCCAGTTCGGCGTTGCGCTTGGCGTCGCTGCCCAGCACGCGGCCGATCGCGTCGCTATCCTGCAGGTAGCCGGCGGCGTCGGCCAGCCATTCGCGTTCCAGCAGTTGCGGCAAGCGGTGGACCACCACGTTGAGAAAACTGCCGATCACCAGACCCAAGATGCCCAGCGCCACTGGCGACAGCCACAGCTCCATCGGCATCACCATGGCCCAGCCGTCGCCGGGCCGCCCCAAGGCGGCTGGACGTCCCCTCGAAGGGCCGGAACGCCGTGACGTGGCGGCGCCATGTCAGACCACCTGGCCGATCTTGAAGATCGGCAGGTACATGGCCACGACGATGCCGCCGATCAAGGTGCCCAGCACCACGATGATGATCGGCTCCATCAAGCTGGACAGGCCCTTGACCATGTCGTCGACCTCTTCCTCGTAGAACTCGGCGGCCTTGCCCAGCATGTTGTCGAGCGAGCCCGATTCCTCGCCGATCGAGGCCATCTGGATCACCATGTTGGGGAATACGCCGGTGGTCTGCATGGCGGTGGTCAACGCACTGCCGGTGGAGACATCGCGCTGGATTTTTTGTGTCGCCTCGGCATACACCGCGTTGCCCGCCGCGCCGGCCACCGAATCGAGCGCCTCGACCAGCGGCACGCCGGCGGCGAACATGGTCGACAGGGTGCGGGTCCAGCGCGCGATCACCGATTTGTTGATCAGCGTGCCGAAGATCGGGATCCGCAGCAGCAGCCGGTCCATCACCATCTGCATCTTGACCGAGCGCTTCCAGGACTGCATGAACATGTAGCCGCCGCCGATCATCACGCCGAAGATCACCAGCCACCAGGCGACGAAAAACTCCGACATCGCGATCACCAGCAGCGTCGGGCCGGGCAGGTCGGCGCCGAAGGAACTGAACACCTCCTTGAACGCCGGGATCACCTTGATCATGATCACCACCAGCACCACGAAGGCGACCACCAGCACGGCGATCGGGTACATCAGCGCCGACTTGATTTTGTTCTTCAGCGCAATCGTCTTTTCCTGGTAGATCGCCAGCCGGTCGAGCAGCGCCTCCAGGATGCCGGCGGCCTCACCGGCCTCGACCAGGTTGCAGTACAGCGCGTCGAAATGCATCGGGTGCTTGCGGAACGCCGCCGACAGGCTGGTGCCGGTCTCCACATCCGAGCGGATGTCGTTGAGCAATTTGGTCAGACGCGGGTTGGTGGCGCCGCGGCCGACGATGTCGAAGGACTGCAGCAGCGGCACGCCGGCCTTCATCATGGTGGCCAGCTGGCGCGTGAACAGTGCGATGTCTTTTTGCTTGACCGAACTGCCACCGCTGGTGCGGCGCTTCTTCAACTTGGTCAGCAGGATGCCCTGGCGGCGCAGGCTGGCGTTGACTTGCGCCTCGCCGCCGGCGCGGATTTCGCCGCGCACGATCTTGCCGTTTTTGTCGCGGCCTTCCCACTCGTAGACCAGTTCCTTGAGGTTTCTTGCGGCTGTTGCAGTCGCCATGGCGGCTCCGGATCGGAAAGTGGTGCGGGCGGGCTCAAAGCGCCGTGCGCGCAGAGGTCCTGAGGTGGCAGATCGGCCGTTTCAACACGAAGTTGAGGCCTGCCGTCACTGGTTGGTGCAGGCGATCACCTCTTCGAGCGTGGTCATGCCCGCACGCACCTTGATCAAACCCGACTGGCGCAGGTCGCGCACCCCCTCGCGGCGGGCCTGGTCGGCGATGTCGACCGCCGTGCCTTCGGCCAGGATGATGCGCTGGATCGCGTCGGTGATCGGCATCACCTGGTAAATGCCGAGCCGTCCTTTGTAACCGCCGTTGCAGGCGGCGCAGCCCACCGCGCGGAACGGCTTCCAGCTGCCGTCGAGGTCTTCGGGCAGGAAGCCGGCCCGCAGCATCGCCTCGCGCGGGTAGTCGGCAGGTGTTTTGCAGTTCTCGCACAGGCGCCGCGTCAGCCGCTGCGCAGTGATCAGGATCACGCTGGAGGCGATGTTGAACGGCGCCACGCCCATGTTCAACAGCCGGGTCAGCGTGGTCGGCGCATCGTTGGTGTGCAGCGTGCTCATCACCATGTGGCCGGTCTGGGCGGCCTTGATGGCGACGTCGGCGGTTTCCAGATCGCGGATCTCACCGACCATGATGATGTCGGGATCCTGCCGCAGGAAGGACTTGAGCGCGACCGAAAACGTCATGCCGGCGCGGTCGTTGACGTTGACCTGGTTGATGCCCGGCAAGTTGATTTCGGCCGGGTCTTCCACCGTCGAGATGTTCACGCCCGGCTGGTTCAAGATGTTCAGGCAGGTGTAGAGCGACACCGTCTTGCCCGAGCCCGTGGGGCCGGTGACCAAAATCATGCCGTAGGGCCGCACGATGGCGGTCATCAACCGGTCTTTCTCGATCTTCTCGTAGCCCAGCGCCTCGATGCCCAGTTTGGCCGACGACGGGTCGAGGATCCGGATCACGATCTTCTCGCCGAACAGCGTCGGCAAGGTCGAGACCCGGAAGTCGATCGCCTTGTTGCCGAACTTCATCTTCATGCGGCCGTCCTGCGGCACCCGCTTTTCGGCGATGTCGAGCCGGCTGATGACCTTGATGCGCGAGGCCAGCTTTTCCTTGATGGCGATCGGCGGCTGGGTGATCTCGCGCAGTTCACCGTCGACCCGGAAGCGCACCCGGTAGTGGTATTCGTAGGGTTCGAAGTGCAGGTCGGAGGCGCGCAGGTTGATCGCGTCGATCAGCATCTTCTGCAGGAAGCGCACCACCGGCGCATCTTCCACCTCGGCCACCACCTCGGCCGCCTCGTGCGCGCCGGCGTCGTCGGTGACGTCGAACTCGAAATCTTCGGCGGTCAGCGCTTCGAGCGACTCGTTCGCTGACGTGCCCTGCGACTCCATCAGCCGCGCCAGCTTGTCGTACTCGACGATCACCCATTCGGGCGACAGCTGGGTGGCGAATTTGATGCGTTCGACGGCTTCTTGGTCGGTGGGGTCGGCGCCGCCGATGAACAAGCGGTTGCCACGGCGCCCCAGCATCACCAGCTGGTATTGCACCGCCAGTTTGGGCTCGACGATGCCTTTGGGCAGCCGTTCCAGATCAACCGCAGACAGGTCGACCAGCGGCAAGGCCAGCGCGACCGACAGCGTGTGCGCCAGATCGAATGCCGACACGGCGCCCGAGGCAATCACCGCACCGATAAAGCTGATCTTGCGTTCCTTGGCGGATTTGGCCAGGTCCTCGGCCGCCTTGTTGCTGAGCTTGCCGGCGTGCACCAGGACCCTCGCCACGCCGGAGAGGGATGACTGCGGTGTTTCGATCAGGGTTTCCAAGGCGGTTTCAGTGCGCTGGTGTCGACGCCATCACGGCATGATCACCGGCAAAGCGGACACTGTAACGCCTGGAAGACGCGGGAATAGAGGGCTGTGCTTGAGGCCCGCCGCAGTGCCGGCGAAACGGCTGGTTTTTCAGGCCGCACTGTGGCGGGCGACATGGAATCAACAATGAGTTGGTCGGGGTGAGAGGATTCGAACCTCCGGCCTCTACGTCCCGAACGTAGCGCTCTACCAGGCTAAGCTACACCCCGATTTTCAGTCTTGGATCTGACGCCTGGCAACCCTGGGGCGGGCGCGGCGGGATCGAGCTGCGGTCAACTGGATCTCTCCACCGACCGAGCCGATAATTCTAGCAGAGCTTTACGGGCCGCCGAATCGGGCAGTGCGCTAAGGGCCTGATCGGCTTTGTCGGCCTCGGCGCGTGCGGCATCGCGCGTCGCCGACAGCGCCCCGGTGCGCCGCACGATCGCCAGGATCTCGTCGAGCCGATCCGGCTCGCCATGCTCGATGGCGTGGCGGATCAACTGCCGTTCGGCCTCGCTGCTGCGGGCCATTGCCACCAGCAAAGGCAAGGTGGGTTTGCCTTCGCGCAGATCGTCGCCGACGTTTTTGCCCAGTGCGTGGGTGTCGCCTTCGTAGTCGAGCAAGTCGTCGACCAGTTGAAACGCGGTGCCCAGCGAGCGGCCGTAGTCGGCGCAGGCTTCTTCGACCGCGCTGTCGGCACCGGCCAACACCGCGCCCAGCCGGGCGCTGGCCTCGAACAGCTTGGCGGTCTTGAAGCGGATGACCCGCAGGTAGTCATCGACCGCCAGATCGGGGTCGTGCATGTTCATCAACTGCAGCACCTCGCCCTCGGCGATCACGTTGGTGGCATCGGCCAGCACGTCGAGCACCCGCATGCGGTTGACGCCGACCATCATCTGGAAAGCGCGTGAATAGAGGAAGTCGCCCACCAGCACGCTGGCGGCGTTGCCGAACAGCGCGTTGGCAGTCTGGCGGCCGCGGCGCAACGATGATTCGTCGACCACGTCATCGTGCAGCAGCGTGGCGGTGTGGATGAACTCGACGGTGGCCGCGAGTTCATAGCGCTCGGGGCCGGCAAAGCCCAGTGCCTCGGCAAACAGCAACACCAGCCGCGGCCGGATGCGCTTGCCGCCGGCGCTGACGATGTAGTGCGATATCTGGTTGATCAGCGCCACGTCTGACGCCAGCCGGTGGCGGATCACTGAGTCGACCTGCGCCATGTCGGCGGCCATCGGGTCCACGGTGGCCACTTCGGAGAGGGAGAGGTCGGTCACGGTGGGCGCGGTGGGCACAGGATGGGATCGGAATCAGCCTCAAATTATAGGGAGGGCCGGGCAGGCCGCACCCGGCGCTGGCTTGTCGCCACGCCCGTCGGTCAGCTGCCGCGCCTGGCGATTGACGAGTAAGCGGTTATTGCACTGCGCTGTGCTAAACTCAAAGGTTCCTTCGGCCGTGCTGGTCTTGGGAGAGATGTTTCAATTGAACGAGGTAGAAAGAGGCACTTATGTACGCGCTCATAAAAACCGGTGGTAAGCAATTCAAAGTTGCTGCCGGCGAAAAGATCAAGGTAGAACAGATAGCA
>JAYVDE010000587.1:0-3363 GCA_043749575.1 Burkholderiaceae bacterium
GGAGCTGTCGCTGGGCTGCCAGTACCGGGTGGTTTCGCCGGGCGCGGCGATTGCGCTGCCCGAGGTCAAGATCGGCCTGATCCCGGGTGCGGGTGGCACGCAGCGGCTGCCGAGGGTGCTGGGCGTCGAGACCGCGATGAACATGATCGTCACCGGCGAGGCGGTCAAGAGCGAGCTGCTGGCTTCGCTGCCGGGTCAAAGGCTGTTTGACGAAGTCATCACCGGCGAGCTGATCTCCGGCGCGATAGCGTTTGCCAAGTCGGTTGCCGACAAGCGCCCTCTGCCCACCGTGCGTGATCTGAAAGTCAACCACCCCAACCCCGACGCCTACGTGCAGTTTGTGCGCAACATGGTCAAGGGCATGAGCAAAAACTTCCCGGCGCCGCTGGGCTGTGTCGATGCCGTGGCCGCGTCGCTGAAAGCCCGCAACCTCGACGATGGCCTGGCCGAGGAGCTGCGCATCTTCAAGGGCCTGATGCTCACACCCGAGGCCAAGGCGCTGCGCCATGCGTTTTTTGGCGAGCGTGCTGCCAGCAAGATCCCGGACGTGCCTGAGGGCACACCGCTGCGCAACATCGCCAAAGTCGGCGTGATCGGTGCCGGCACCATGGGCGGCGGCATCACGATGAACTTCCTGAACGCCGGCCTGCCAGTGACGATGCTGGAGATGAAGCCCGACGCGCTGGAGCGCGGCGTGGCCACCATCCGCAAGAACTACGAGGCGCAGGTCAAGAAGGGCAAGCTCAAGCAGGACAAGTACGAGCAGCGCATGGCGCTGTTGTCCACCACGCTGGCCTATGACGATCTCAAAGACGCTGACCTGATCATCGAGGCGGTGTTCGAGGAGCTCGGCGTCAAGGAGGCGGTGTTCAAGCAGCTCGACGCCGTGGCCAAGCCCGGCGCGATACTGGCGTCCAACACCTCGACGCTGGATGTCGACAAGATCGCCAACTTCACGCAGCGACCGCAGGACGTGGTGGGCATGCACTTTTTCAGCCCCGCCAACGTGATGCGGCTGCTGGAGGTGGTGCGTGGCAAAGCCACCGCCAAGGACGTGCTGGCCACCGTGATGGTGATCGCCAAGAAAATCAAGAAGACGGCGGTGGTCTCGGGCGTGTGCGACGGCTTCATCGGCAACCGCATGATCGAGCAGTACAGCCGCCAGGCCGGGTTTTTGCTGGACGAGGGCTGCACCCCGGCCCAGGTGGACAAGGCGGTCGAGAAGTTCGGCTTCGCGATGGGCCCGTTCCGCATGGGTGACCTCGCCGGCAACGACATCGGCTGGGCTATCCGCAAGCGCCGCGCGGTCGAGATCGCCAATCTGAAGTACAGCAAGACCGCCGACCTGCTTTGCGAGATGGGCCGCTACGGCCAGAAGACCGGTGCCGGCTGGTACGACTACCTGCCGGGCAAGCGCGATGCGATCCCCAGCAAGCTGGTCGAGCAGATGGTGGTCGATCACCGCAAGGAACTGGGCATCACCGCCCGCAAGATCGGTGACGAAGAGATCGTGCAGCGCCTGGTGTTCAGCCTGGTCAACGAGGCCGCGCACATCCTGGAAGAAGGCATTGCCAACAAGGCCAGCGACGTCGACATGGTCTACTTGACCGGCTACGGTTTTCCGCTGTTCCGGGGTGGCCCGCTGTGTTACGCCGACACGTTTGGCCTCTACAACGTGGTCACCGCGATGAATCGGTTTGCGGCCAACCCATTGGACGACGGCGCATTCTGGCAACCGGCGCCGATGCTGGCCCGGCTGGTGGCCGAAGGCAAGAGCTTCACCTGACCCCAGGCACCCGCAAAGTCCCGATCCAAGGAGCCCCAATGACCGCACCCGCGACCTTTGCCCGCATGGAAGAAAGCACCGCCGCCGACTGGCAGGCCATAGGCGCCGAGGCGATGCTGGCAGCACGTGGCTTGCCCGACAGGGTGCTGGCCCACCTCAAGCTGCTCGACGGCGACCAGGGCGGGTTCCCGATCGACCGCTACCAGCACTCGCTGCAGACGGCGACCCGGGCGCTGAAGGACGGGCGCGACGAGGAGTACGTGGTCTGCGCGCTGCTGCACGACATCGGCGACACGCTGGGCTCGTACAACCACTTCGACATCGCCGCGGCCATCCTCAAGCCCTTTGTCAGTGACGCCAACTTGTGGATGGTGCAGCACCACGGCATCTTCCAGGGGTACTACTTCTTTCACCACATCGGGCTGGACCGCAACCTGCGTGAGCAGTTCCGCGGCAACCCGCACTTTGACCGCACCGAAGAGTTCTGTGCGCTCTACGACAACCCGGCCTTCGACCCGCGGGCCGAGACCTTGCCGATTGCCGATTTCGAGCCGATGCTGCGCCGTGTTTTTGGCAGTGTGAAAAACAGTGTCTACAAGTCTTCGACCGCAGTGGCCGCAGCGGCCTGAGCCCGTTCAGTGCCTTCCCCCCTACGCTTGACCCCCAGGAGCCTCCCATGACCGATGCCGTCATCGTTTCCACCGCCCGGACCCCGCTTGCCAAGAGCTGGAAGGGCGCCTTCAACATGACCCACGGCGCCACGCTGGGCGGCCATGCCATCGCCCACGCAGTGCAGCGCGCCGGCATCGACCCCGGCGCGGTCGACGACGTGCTGATGGGCTGCGCCAACCCCGAGGGCGCGACCGGCATGAACATCGCGCGCCAGGCGCTGCTGCGCGCCGGCCTGCCCATCACCACCAGCGGCGTCACGATCAACCGGTTTTGCTCCAGCGGCCTGCAGACCATCGCGATGGCCTCGCAGCGCATCATCGCCGGCGAGGCCGACGTGATGGTGGCGGGCGGCGTCGAGAGCATCTCGTGCGTGCAGCAGGAGATGAACCTGCACATGCTGCAAGACAGCTGGCTGAAACAAAACAAGCCGGCTGTGTACATGAGCATGCTCGAGACCGCCGAGAACGTGGCCAAGCGCTACAACGTGTCGCGCGAGCGCATGGACCAGTACGGCGCCGCCAGCCAGCAAAAAGCCTGTGCCGCTCAAGAGGCCGGCCTGTTCAAGGACGAGATCGCAGCGATCACTGTGACCGCCGGCGTGGCCGATGCGGTGATGGGACTTCGCAGCAAAGAGGTCACCGTGAGCGCCGACGAGGGCCTGCGCCCCGGCACCACCTATGACGCGGTCAAGGGCATCCGCTCGGCCATGCCCGGCGGTGTGGTCACCGGCGGCAATGCCAGCCAGTTCAGCGACGGCGCCGGCGCCTGCGTCATCGTCAGCGACAGCTATGCCCAGCAAAAAGGCTTGAAGCCGCTGGGCCGTTTTCTGGGCTTTGCGGTGGCGGGTTGCGAGCCTGACGAGATGGGCATCGGCCCGGTGTTTGCCGTGCCCAAGGTGCTGGCCC
>JAYVDE010000588.1:0-3362 GCA_043749575.1 Burkholderiaceae bacterium
CGCTACGAGCTGATCGATGCGGTGCCGCGCACCTCGACCGGCAAGTTCTGGAAGCTCAAGCTGCGGCAGCAGTTTCCAAAGTGAGCCGCGGTGTGATCAGGTGCTGGGATAGACCGTTTTTTCGGGTTTATCCCGCCTGATCGCCCAGCCACTTCACCCGCTTCACCCGATCCACCCACCGCGCGCGCCTTCGCCTTCAACCGGGCACTGACGGTCCACCCGCCTACAATCCTGACCAAGTTTGGTCAACCGGGGGTTCGCGCCATGCAGGTCAACATCTACGAAGCCAAGACCCGTTTGTCTGAACTGGTGGCGCAGGCGCATCAGGGCGAAACCATCGTCATCGCCAAGAACGGCACGCCGCTGGCCAAGCTGGTGCCGCTGGATGCGCCGGCCAAGCCGAAGATCGTGTTCGGCTTGATGAAGGGTGAATTCATCGAGGCCGACGACTTTGATGCGCCCTTGCCCGACGACCTGCTGGCCCTGTTCGAGGGCCGCGACCCCGCTGCGCCAGCCGCGCCGTGAAGCTGCTGCTCGACACCCACATCGCGCTGTGGCTGGTGCGCGATGCGGCTGAACTGTCGGCGCAAGCACGGCGCTTGATCCTGGCCGCCGAGGCCGTGTTCGTCAGCAGCGTGTCGATGTGGGAAGCGACCATCAAGGTGGCCATCGGCAAGTTGCCGCTGGAGCCGGCCCGGCTCGAATCGCAACTGCTCGCCGCCGGCGTGCAGCCGCTGCCGCTGACCTGGGAGCATGCACGGGCCCTGCATGGCTTGCCGAGGCATCACCGCGATCCGTTCGACCGCATGCTGATCGTCCAGGCGATGTCCGAACCCCTGCACCTGCTGACCCACGACGCCGCGCTGGCGCCTTACTCTGATCTCGTGATCCTGGTCTGACCCGGCGCTGGCGCCTTCCGCCGCCTGAACAGCCCGTTCGCCGCCTTGCCAAAACCAACGCCCATGCCCGACCAACTGTCCCTCCTGCCTGATCCATCGCCGCCACCGCCACCGCCCGAGAACCCCGACGCCATCACGCTGGCGCACTACGCCGAGCGCGCCTACCTGGAGTACGCACTCAGCGTGGTCAAGGGCCGGGCGCTGCCCGACGTCTGCGACGGCGCCAAACCGGTGCAGCGGCGCATCCTCTATTCGATGCAGCGCATGGGCCTGGGTCACAGCGGGCCGGGCGCTGCGGGTGCGCCCAAGCCGGTCAAGAGCGCCCGGGTGGTCGGCGACGTGCTGGGCCGCTTCCATCCGCACAGCGACCAGGCCGCTTACGACGCGCTGGTGCGCATGGCGCAAGACTTTGCGTTGCGCTACCCGCTGATCGACGGTCAGGGCAACTTCGGCAGCCGCGACGGTGACGGCGCCGCGGCGATGCGCTACACCGAAGCACGCTTGTCGCCGATTGCCCGGCTGCTGATGGACGAGATCGACGAAGGCACGGTCGACTTCATCCCCAACTACGACGGCAGCACCGAAGAGCCGCGGCAACTGCCGGCGCGGCTGCCGTTTGCGCTGCTCAACGGCGCCTCGGGCATTGCGGTGGGCCTGGCCACCGAGATCCCCAGCCACAACCTGCGCGAAGTCTCGGCCGCGGCGATTGCGCTGATCAAGAGCGAGGCCAACAACACGGCATTGACCGACGACGCGCTTTACGCGCTGATCCCCGGCCCCGATTACCCCGGCGGCGGCCAGATCATCAGCAGCGACGCCGAGATCCGCGATGCCTACGCCACGGGCCGCGGTTCGCTCAAGGTGCGTGCACGCTGGAAGATCGAGGACCTGGCGCGTGGTCAGTGGAACCTGGTGGTCACCGAGTTGCCGCCGGGTGTCAGCAGCCAGAAGGTGCTCGAAGAGATCGAGGAGCTGACCAACCCCAAGGTCAAGGCCGGCAAAAAGGCGCTGAGCGCCGACCAGGTGCAGCTGAAGGCCGGCTTGCTGGCGGTGCTGGATGCCGTGCGCGATGAGTCGGGCAAACAAGATGCCGTGCGGCTGGTCTTCGAGCCCAAGACCCGTACGGTGGGGCAGGCCGAATTGATCACCCAGCTGCTGGCCCACACCAGCCTGGAGACCAGCTCGCCGATCAACCTGACGATGGTCGGCCTGGACGGCCGGCCGACGCAGAAAAGCCTGCGCCAGATGCACAGCGAGTGGGTTGCGTTCCGCCAGGTGACGGTGGCGCGGCGCTCGCAGCACCGGCTGGACCGGGTGCTGGCGCGCAGCCATGTGCTGGAGGGCAGGGCGCTGGTGCTGCTGAACATCGACGAGGTGATCCGCATCATCCGCCATGCCGATGAGCCCAAGCCGGCGCTGATCGAGCGGTTCAGCTTGAGCGACCGACAAGCCGAGGACATCTTGGAGATCCGCCTGCGCCAACTGGCGCGGCTGGAGGCTTTTCGGATCGAGCAGGAGCTGAAAAGCCTGCGCGAGGAGCAAGCCAGGTTGGAGGAGATCCTCGGCAGCCCGGCCACGCTGCGCCGCTTGCTGATCAAGGAGATCGAGGCCGACACCAAGGCCCATGGCGACGAGCGCCGCACGCTGATCCAGGCCGAAAAGCGGGCGGTCACCGAACTCAAGCTGGTCGATGAGCCGGTGACCGTGGTGGTCAGCGCCAAGGGCTGGGTGCGCGCGCTGAAGGGCCATGAGGTCGACCCGACGGCACTGCAGTTCAAGGCCGGTGATGCGCTGCTGGTCACCTTCAGCGGCCGCAGCGTCGACACGCTGCTGGTCTTTGGCAGTGCGGCCAAGGGCAGCGGCCGGGTCTATTCGGTGGCCGTCAGCGGCCTGCCGGGTGGCCGTGGCGACGGCGTGCCGGTGACCAGCCTGATCGACCTGGAGCCGGGCACCCAGCCGCAGCATTACTTCGCCGGCCCCGCCGCCACCACCTTGCTGCTGGCCAACAGCGGCGGCTACGGCCTGCTGGCCGAGGCCGGCGACATGCAGGGCCGCAACAAGGGCGGCAAGGCCTTTCTGACGCTGGGCGATGGTGAGTTGCTGCTGCCGCCGCGCACGGTGCTGGCGGGGCATCGCCAGGTCGGCTGCCTGTCGGGGGACGGCCGTTTGCTGGTGTTTGCGCTAGCCGAGCTGAAGCTGCAGCCCAAGGGCGGCCGCGGCCTGACGCTGATGGACGTGGACGCGACGGCGCCGCTGTTGTCGGTGGCGCCGTTCAGCGAGGCGCTCACCGTGCAGGGCAGTGGCCGCGGCGGCAAGCCCAAGGAAGAAGTCATCAAGGGCGTGACGCTGGCCGGCCACCAGGGCAAGCGTGCGCGCAAGGGCCGCCAGGTCGAGGGCTTGTTGAAGGTGCTGCGGCTGGTCTGACCGCGAGGCCGAGCCAGCACCTTGTAGCGCGACGCCGAT
>JAYVDE010000589.1:0-3360 GCA_043749575.1 Burkholderiaceae bacterium
CGGCTCCCACACGTCGGCGCGGCCGCCGGCGAAGCCGAAGGTCTTGAAGCCCATGGTCTCCAGGGCCACGTTGCCGGCCAGGATCATCAGATCGGCCCACGAGATCTTCTGGCCATACTTTTGCTTGATCGGCCACAGCAGACGGCGAGCCTTGTCCAGGCTGACGTTGTCCGGCCAGCTGTTCAACGGCGCGAAACGCTGCTGCCCGCGGCCTGCACCCCCGCGGCCATCGCCGATGCGGTAAGTGCCCGCGCTGTGCCACGCCATGCGAACGAACAGCGGCCCATAGTGCCCAAAGTCCGCCGGCCACCAATCCTGTGAATCCGTCATCAAGGCAGCCAGGTCCTCCTTGACCGCCGCGAGATCAAGGCTCTTGAACGCCTCGGCGTAGTCGAAGCCACTGCCCATCGGGTCGGACTTGGCGGAGTGCTGATGAAGCAGGTCCAGACGCAAGTGCTGGGGCCACCAGTCGCGGTTGGTCGTGCCACCGCCTGCGCCTTGGCTGAACGGGCACTTCGCTTCGGTCTTGTCGCTACTCATTCAGGACTCCTATCCATTGCAGAGAGAAAGGAAAAAAAATTGCTGAGCGGCGATTCTGTGTCAAAAAACATTCGGCGCGACAACAATGCGCTCAATCTTGCCGATAGCCTCAGGCATGAAGGGGGGCGCCCTTGCCCCTGCGTCGCCGCTCTATTGCCGCGATAGATTTGCTGGCCTCGCGAACGGATGGCTCGAAGGCTAAAGTCGGGCTTCCTTGTGTGGCGCGCGCAGGTCCGTGCGCCCCTTGCATTTACCTCAATGACTCACACGGAGATCACCCCATGCCCATGCTCAAGGTCGGTACCGAAGGCCATCATCCCGTCGAAATTCACTACCAGGACTACGGCACCGGCAAGCCCATCGTGTTGATCCACGGCTGGCCACTCAGTGGCCGTTCGTGGGAGGCGCAGGTGCCCGCGCTCATCGCCGCCGGCTGCCGCGTCATCGCGTACGACCGTCGCGGCTTCGGCGGCTCGTCGCAGCCGTGGTCGGGCTACGACTACGACACCTTCGCGGCCGACCTGCACGGCCTGATGACTCAGCTCGACCTGAAGCACGCCACGCTGGCGGGCTTCTCAATGGGCGGCGGCGAAGTGGCGCGCTACATCGGAACCTACGGCACGGAGCGGGTCGCCAAAGTGGTGTTCGCGGGGGCGGTGCCGCCGTACCTGTACAAGAGCGCCGACAACCCGGAAGGCGGCCTGGACGACGCCACGATCAAGCAGTTTCAAGACGGCGTCAAGGCTGACCGCATGGCCTTCCTCGACGGGTTCACAAAGGCCTTCTTCAGCGCCGACGGCAAGCTGATGGTGAGCGAAGCGCAGCGGGTTCATGCGCTCGACATCGCGGCCTTTGCTTCGCCCAAGGGCACGCTGGATTGCATCGGCGCGTTCTCGTACACCGACTTCCGTGCCGATCTCGCGAAGATCAAGCTTCCCACACTGGTGATTCATGGCGACTCGGACGCCATCGTGCCTCTCGAAGTCAGCGGTGCGCGAACCCATAGGGCTATTCCCGGCAGCATCCTGAGCGTGATCAAGGGCGCGCCGCACGGCTTCAACCTGTCGCACGCGGCCGAGTTCAACGAGGCGTTGCTGGCCTTCCTCGCCACTTGAATCTGCGGATGCAAGGTTGATGCCGGCCACGCGCTTGAGGAAGGCATACACCACCCAGTGGTGGCGGTTGAGCGCGGTCAGACGGTCCTGACGCAAGGCCTGAGTGTTGGCCGGGTCGTGTGCCAACTCGCCGGACGTGCTTGCGCGCTGCAGGGCATTGAGGAACTTGCCGCGAAAGACTTTGGACAGCGCATGCACCGGGAACAGGAAGGTCGGGCTGCGCGTGGGTGTACGCCAATGGCCCTGGGCATCCAGGCCGCCGCAGGCCATCAGGGCGTGGATGTGGATGTGGATGTGGATGTGGATGTGGATGTGGATGTGGATGTGCAGGTGCAGGTCCTGCGGCCAGGTGTGGCGCACCAGGGTGAACGCGCCGGTGGCGCCCAGCAGGTCAAGACCGTGCTGGCGCAGCAGTTCAGCGGCTGCATCGGCCAGACCGCCAACCGCATCATGCAGATCTCCAACGGCCTGCGCGACAGCTGGAACACCCTGGGCAGCTGCGGCAACCGCATCCGCGCCCTCAGCTTCACCCCCACCGACGTGACGCTGGTGCCGCCGGCCAGCACCGGCCCGGTCGACAACCTGGTGATCCCAGGCCAGCTTCGAGCGCGCCGCCGGCATGCAGCATGCACCCGACATCGAAGCCGCCCAAGTGCGCGCGCACATGCAGGCCAGCAACTACCGGCGCGCGCTGGCTTTTGGCGCCCATGCCGCAAGCGCGCATCGCCGCGACTGGCCGGCCGGCACCGCCCTCTACGCCTGGTTGTTGCAGGCCGGCGGCCAGGCGGCTGCGGCCCGGCACTAGCTGGCCGAGGCGCTGGCCCTGGCGCCCGACGACCCGGCCTTGCAGGCCGCCCGCGAGGCACTGGACAGCCGCTGGCCGCGCCCCGTCACGCGGCTGCGCCAGACACCGCTGCGCCTGGCCCCCTTGTCCTGGGGTGCGGCCCAGCCCGACAACGCCGAGGTGCTGGGCACCGCGCTGCTGCTGGACGCCGACCGTGCCCTGCCAGCCACCCGCCTGCTGGACGGTGCCCGCAGCGCCGGGGCGCGGATCTGGCTGCGCAATGGCCTGGGTCAGACCGTGGCGGCGTCGCCCGGTGTCCGCGATGACGGGTTGGGGGTCGTGGTGCTGCAACTGGCCACGCACTTGCCGGCGGCCGACTTGCGGGCGGCGCCGCGCGAACCCTTTGCCGGCAGCCCGGCCTACCTGATCGAGTACGACAGCGACAGCGCCGCCCTGCCCGCCTGGCCGGATGCTGCGGCAAGGCTTTTTTGCGGGCCAGGGCCCGGCGCCCAGGCCACTGGGCATCGCGGCGCCGCCCGGGCCGCGCGGCGGGCCGGTCTTCGACGCCGCCGGGCAATGGGTGGGGCTGGCCCAGCGCGACGCGGAGGGCCAGAACTTGTTGCTGCCGGTCAGTGCGCTGCAGCAGCGATTCGGCCCCTGGGCATCAACCGAGGCACCTGCGCCCACCCAGGCCCGCCCGCCAGTGGGCCTCCTCGACGAGCGCGCGCTACGCAGCAGCCTGCAACTGCTGGTGCAGGCGCGACATTGAAGCCCGGTGCCGGGCCAGGGCCAGCGCAGCGCGCCGGAGCAGTGGCTTCGGCGCGCTTGCGCCGCCAAGGCCTTGGCGATGCGTGTGCCACACGAGGTGCGCAGGCTCTGCACGGGTTCTTGCAATGGCCCTGCGCCAACGCCAGAGATCGT
>JAYVDE010000590.1:0-3356 GCA_043749575.1 Burkholderiaceae bacterium
GCCACCGGCAGCAAAAAACGGAAGAACGCCTGGTGGCGCACCCGCTCACGCTCGAACCAGAACTCGCCGCCGTGGCGCTGCACCACCTCGCGCACCGTCAGCGGGCTGGCCTGGCCGGCGCTGTGCATCGCGTCGGCCTCCCAACTCATCACCGTCTCGGTGCTCATGGCCTGGCCAGTCCAAACCAGGTCGAGGTGGGCATGGCTTGCCGGGCCGCCGGCCGCTGTGGGCGCCGGCATCAACCGGAGTTGCACCAGCCCGATCGCGTACTCATCGGCCAGCCGGCCCGCCAGGTAGGCCAGCGCCTGCAGCAGCGAGAAGCTGTCGACCTTGAGCCACAGCGCCGGGTCGCACTCGGCCGCTGCGGCGCGCTGGTCGGGCGCGGCACTGATGCGGCGCACTGCGGCGGCCACCAGGTCGGCGCCCAGAATGTCCTCCAACGGCCAGCGGGTGGCCAGGCCCTGGCTGTTGCGCTGGGCCAGGTCGTGGATGCGGCAGCGCATGGTGGCCAGTTCGTCATGCACCACCGCCTGGAAGCGCTGGCGCTGGGCCTCGTCCAGGTCGGGGTACTCCAGCATCTCGACTGCCGCGCTCAGGTTGCCCAACGAGGCCCGGCCGCCCTCGGTCAGGCCCAGCAGCAACTGGTCACGCTCGGCAGCCAGTTCAAACTCGCGGGTGATGTTGGCCAGCATCAGCACAAAGCCATTCAGCGCGGGCGGTGCACCCGGGGCGTCCGGGGCGGCCGGGGCGTCCGGGGCGGCCGGCGCGTCCGGCGCGTCGGCCGTCGGCACGGCCCGCACCGGCGCCATCTGCACCCGCAGCAACTGGCCGCTGGCGGTGCTGGTGAGGAACTGCGCCGACGGGCTGGCTTGCCCTTGCTGCAGTTGCCGGTCGATCTTCTCCAGCGAATGGTCCAGCAGCCGGCGATCAAACACGGCGTAGATCGACCGGCCCAGGCCGATCAGCTCACCGCCATTGGCCAGTGTCGGGGTCAGCGACAGCGTGCGGAACTCGGCCCGGGCGCTGTCGTTGTAGAGCAGCACCCGGCCGTCCAGGTTGCAGACCACCACCGCCTGGCTCAGCTCGGACATCAGCGCAGCCAATCGATTTCGCTCTTGCTCGATCTCGCGGCTGGCATCGCGCACCTGCTGCGCCACGTCCTGGCGCAGTTGTCGGCGCTGCGCCACCAACTGGTTGATGACCTGGGCCAGGCCCTGCAGGTCGGCACCGGGTGGGGGGGCGATGGCGGGCGCGCTGTCGCTGCCCAGCAGCACCCTGGCCTGGTCCAGCAGCAGCGCGGGCGCCAGCAGCCAGCGGCGGTAGGCCCTGGGCACCGCCCAGGCCAGCGCGGCCAGCAGCAGCAGGGCCGCCAGCACCAGCAGCGCCGCGCGCGGCTCCAGCAAGGCCAGCGCGCTGCCGCGCTCCGCGTCGGCCAGCGTGGCCCACAGCAGCCCGGCGGTGGCAGCCAGCCAGCCCGCCAGCGCAGCGGCCAGGCCGGCCACGGCGAGTGCCATCGCCCGGGTGGCCCGGGCTTGCGGATGGCTTGGCCCGGGTTGGCTCATCGGGGCAACGCCAGCATGTCTTGCACCTTCTGCACCAGTTCACGGGTGGAAAACGGCTTGGTGATGTAGGCATCGGCGCCCAGCGCCAGGCCTTTGGCCAGGTCGGTGTCGCGGCCCTTGGCGCTGAGCATCAGGATGCGCACCGCATTCAAGCTGTCGTCGGCCCGCACCGCCTGGCAGACCTCGAAACCGGTCTTGATCGGCATCATCACGTCGAGCAGGACCAGCGCTGGCCGATCCCGCTGGATGGCGTCGAGCGCTTGCTGGCCGTCGCGCGCCAGCGTGACTTCATAGCCGGCGCGCTTGAGCAGAAATTCAAGCGAGATCAGGATGTTGGGCTCGTCATCGGCGATCAGGATGGAAGCACTCATGGGGTCTCTCCTGCAGCGGTGGTGTCGCCGGCGGGGCGCGTTTGGGCTGGGGCCGAGGATGGAGACCCACAGGGCGCCTGCCAGGGCAATGTGAACGAGAAGGCCGAGCCTTGTCGTGGTTCAGAGCGCAACCACATCCTGCCACCAAAGTGCTCGACGATCTGGCGGCTGATCGGCAGGCCCAGGCCGGTGCCTTGCGGCCGGTGGCTGGCGGGCCCACCCTGGCGGAATTTCTCGAAGATCAGCGATTGCTGCTCGACCGGCACACCCGGGCCGTTGTCCTCTACCGTCACCAGGACGCCGGTCTCGTCGGCCTGCAGCCACAGGTCGACCCGCCCACCGGGGGCCGGCACAAACTTGGCGGCGTTGGACAGCAGGTTCAGCAGCACTTGCAGCAGCCGGTCTTCATCGCCCAGCAGCGGCCGCTGGATCGCCTGCGCGTCAGGCGAATCCGGCGCAGGCAGGTGCAGCTCAACCCCGGTACCGTGCTCGCGGAACAGCTCGGCGGTGGTGCGCACCGCGCGCTGCAGCAACTCGGGCAGGTCGATCGGGCTGCTGCGCCACTCGGCTTGGCCCGATTCGATCTTGGCCATGTCGAGCACCTGGTTGACCAGCCGTGTCAAGCGTTCGGTCTCGGCCACGATGATGGCCAGAAACTGCTGGCGCTGGGCTGCGTCCATCGCCGGGTCATCGACCATCAGCTCGGACAGGGCGCGGATCGAGGTCAGTGGCGTGCGCAGCTCATGCGTTACCGAGGACATGAAATCGTCCTTCAGCCCATCCAGGCTCAACAGCCGCAGGTTGGCAGCGCGCAGCTCGGCGGTGGCGTCTTCGAGCGAGCGCGATTTGGCCTCCAGCGCCAGCGAGTGCAAACGCAACTGTGAGGCCTCGTCGAGGATGTCCATCACATCATCGAGCGCCAGTGGCTCTTCTTCCACCGCCGAGGCCACCATCACCCGGGCCGAGGCGCTGCCGATCACGCCCGCCAGCTGGGTCTCGGCAAACTGCACCAGGCGGGCGTCGGCCGGCAGCTGGGCCGCCGTGCTCAGGCCGCGGTCTCGGGCGTGCTGGGCCAGCAGCGCCTGGGTGCGGGCGGGGCCCACAAACCGCGCCAGCAGGGCCTCCAGGTCGGGCAGATGGGCACGGCCGCGCCAGAACACCGGCGCCGCCCCAACCGGCGCCCCAACCGGCGCACCAACCGGCGCGCCTGGCGCCCTGAGTTTGCCGGGCTGCAGAGCCGCTTCGCCCGGCGTCGCCAGCGGGACGGCGCGCTCGAAAATATCGACAAACAGCACGGCCTGGCCGGTCTCACGCGCGGACGGCGCACGCGACAAGGACACGCCGACGTAGGCACCGATGTTGGCCAGCAAGCTCCAGAACAGCGAATGCGTCAGGCTGTCCAGCCCGGCCAGGCCCAGCAGTT
>JAYVDE010000591.1:0-9117 GCA_043749575.1 Burkholderiaceae bacterium
TCTTCGACCACCACCTGCCGGACCGCCGCGTGCATCGGCTCGATCAAGGCCGACGCCTTGACCCGCAGATTGCAACAGAACCGCCACAACTTCTGGGCGAAGGAGGCCGGGCGCATGCCCGCTGCCGTCGCCCCCGGACCCGCCGCGAAGGCGGAACCGATTTTGCCGAACCCCTTGACGAGCACGGCGTAACATCGCTGAATCGCCATAGCTGGGCTATGGCTGTGGTTTGCGCCTTGCAGCCCATCCCAAACCAGGGCGCCCACACTCGCGAGAACTTGTTCAGCATTGCCTAAGCTTCGATTCGAGCACGGTTGAACGCATCCTGCGCCGCGGCTGCGGTGAAAAAGGGTGAAGTTCGGGGCGCACTCAGCGCGCCAGCAGCGCCTGCACGGCCGACACCGCCGGTGCATCGTGCCCCCAGCTGCTGCGCAGCCAGGTTGCCAGCGCCGCCAGCTCGTCGGGTGGCAGGTCGTAGGCGGGCATGCCATAGGGCCGCGGGTTGCCGGCAGTGGCCGGTGGAAAGCCGCCGCCGGTGATCGCCTGCAGCAAGTTGCCCGGGTCGGCCATCGTCACGCTGCGGTTGCCGGCCAGCGCGGGGTAGATGCCGGGCGCGCCCTGGCCCTGGTTGCCATGGCAATCGGCGCAGTGCCGGGTGTAGAGCTGCGCGCCGCGGGCCATCGTGCTGGCTGGGCGCGCTGCCAGCCGGGCGGGCGCGGTTGATGCGCCTGATGCGGTTGATGCGCCTGATGCGGCTGGTAGAGCCGTGATCTGCACCAGGTAGCGGACCATCGCGCGCAGGTCGGTCTCACTCAGGTGTTGGGTGCTTTGCGCCACCACCTCGGCCATCGGGCCCATCACGGCGGCATGGTCCGACAACCCGGTGCCCAGCAGCTGCAGCAGCGCGGCGGCGTCTTCGGGCCGGCTGCTGGCCTCGGCCGGGTCGGTCAGCGATGGGGCAACCCAGCGCTGGCCGGGCAGGCTGGCGCCACCGGGGCCGTCGGCCAGTGCGGTGCTGGCGCCCAGCAGGTTGCGGTGGCCGTGGCAGGCGCTGCAATGGCCCAGGCCGTTGACCAGGTAGGCGCCGCGGTTCCACTCAGCGGATTGGCCGCTGTCGGGCCTGAAACTGCCGGGGCGGAAGTACAGCGCCCGCCACACCGCCAACGCAGCAGCACGGTCATAAGGCCAGCGCAGGGCATGTGGTCGATTGGCCTGTGCCACCGGCGGCAGGCTGCGCAGCCAGGCCAGCAAGTCGTCGGCATCGGCGCGGGTTAGCTGCGTGTACTGCGGGTAGGGAAAGGCCGGCAGCAGCGCGCGGCCGTCGCGCGAGCGGCCGTGGTGCAGCGCGCGCCAGAACTCGTCAGCCGTCCAGCGGCCCAGGCCGGTGGCTTCGTCAGGTGTCAGGTTGCCGGCGTAGACGGAGCCGAACGGCGTGGCGATGGCCCGGCCGCCCGCGTAGGGCGCGCCGCCGCGCTCGGTGTGGCAGGCCGCGCAGTTGCCGGCACGGGCCAGGTAGGCGCCGCGCGCGACTGCGGCGGTGTCGGCCGGGCTGGCGGTGCCGGGGGTGTCGGGCCGCAGCGGCGGTTCGCCCCACCCGTCAAGCCAGAACACCGCCAACGCGGCCAGCGTGACCGCTGCCAGCAGCGCCGCCAGGGCCGTCAACCAACGGCGATGTTTCGACATCCAGTGCGTCATCGCGTCAGGGCGTCGGTGCTGCCGCATTGCAGCGGGGTCGGTGCGCTGGCGGCCAGCTCGGGCCGGTGTGGCGCCGGCACCGGTTGCGCGGCCAGCCAGGCGGCCGCGGCGCTGGCATCGCCGGGCCCCAGGCGGCGCGCGATCTCGGCCATGCAGTCGGGCGCCACGGCACGGCGAGAGCCGGTCTGCCAGGCGCCGAGCTGGGCGATCAGGTAGTCGCGCGGCAGGCCCAGCAGGCCGGGCACGGCGGGCTGCACGCCGGCCAATGTGCGGCCGTGGCAAGTGGTGCAGGCCGGCAGCCGGCGCGCCGAGTCGCCGGTCTGCACCAGCGCCTGGCCGCGCGCCAGCACCGCCGGGTCGGCCACCGCGCGGGGCGGCGCGGTGTGCGGCAGGTCCAGCGCGGCGAAGTGCTGGGCCATCTCGCGCAAATAGGCATCGGTCTGGTGCGCCAGGAAGGTGGCCATCGTGGCGTTGGCACGCCGGCCGTCGCGAAAGTTCAGCAGTTGCTGGTAGAGGTAGCCCGCAGGCTTGCCGGCGATGCGTGGCAAGTAACCCTCGCGGCTGGCGCGGCCTTCGGTGCCATGGCAAGCGGTGCAGGGCTGCAGGCGCTGCGCGAGGGTGTCGGGCACGACCACCGGGGCGGTGGGATCGACCACGACCACCGAAGTGGTCGTGGTGGGCAGGGCTGCCTTGGCGGCGTTGGCGGGTGCCCCACCGTTGGTCGCCACCGGTGCGGCGCTCAGCGGCAGCAGGGCAGCCGCCGCGAGCAGCAGCCCGCCCCAGCGGGTCAGGCGGCGGCTCACCCGTGCAAGCGGCTAGACCGCGGCACGCTGGCCAACAAAAACTCCATCTGGTCGGCGAAGATGCGGCGGCCGCGCAGGATCATGTCCTCGTGCAGGCTGGGCGTGTAGGGCAGGTACAGCAGGCTCATGTTCGATTCTTCGGGCAGGCGGTTGCCCTTGCGGCCGTTGCAGGACTTGCAGGCGGTAATGCAGTTCATCCAGCTGTCGCGCCCGCCACGCGAGGTCGGGATGATGTGCTCGCGGGTCAGGGTGTCGAAGCCGAATCGCCCACCGCAGTAGGCGCAAACATGGCGGTCGCGCACAAACAGCTTGGAGTTGGTCAGCGCCGGGGCAATGCGCCAGGCCCGGCTGGGCACCATGCCCCGCACCGCGATGATGGGGTGCAGCTCGATGCGCGACTGCAGGCCGGTGGTGCGCTGGATGCCACCGCGCAGCACCCGGAAGGCGCGGCCCAGCGTCCACGCCACGCCATCGCAGGCATAGAGCAAAGCAGCCTCCCGCGGCGTGATCCACGCTTGCGGGCGGCCCGACACATCGAGCTGCAGCACGTCCACTGAAACAGGCCCTCCAGTCAACGCCTCAAGCGTACTGCATCCGGCCGCAACGCCACCGGGTACGCGGCTAAGCCGTGCTGCGCGCTGCCGTCATCGCGCCGTCATCTCGTTGTGATCGGCCGCGATGGCGCAGTGTCTGCAGGGTTTTCTAGTCAGCATCGTCTAAAAAAAAGACGGCTAGACACCGCCGCAGGCTGCCCGCTTTCTGCAAAATAGCACGGTCGTTCGTAAATCTAAAAGGCGGTTGCCCACGTGTCTGTCACTTCCTTGCCGATGTCCCCCAAGCCTGCGGCTGGCCGCAGCGCCGCGCGTACCCTGCTCAAGGGTCAGCAAACCCGTGCGGTGATCCTGGAGGCAGCGCTGGGCCAGGCCTCGCACATGGGCCTGGAAGGCCTGTCGATCGGCGCGCTGGCCGAGCTGACGCAGATGAGCAAATCGGGCGTGTTTGCCCACTTCGGCTCGCGTGAAGAGCTGCAGATTGCGGTGATCCGCGAGTACCACGTCCGCTTCGAGGAAGAGGTGTTTTTCCCCGCGGTGCGTGCGGCCCGCGGCCTGCCGCGGCTGCGCGCGCTGTTCGAACTTTGGGTGCGGCGCGTCTCGGTCGAGCTCGATTCGGGCTGCATTTACATCAGCGGCGCGGTTGAGTTCGACGACCGGCCCGGCCCGGTGCGCGACGCGCTGGAGGCGATGGTGCGCGCCTGGCAGGCCGCGCTGGAGCGGGCGATCAGCCTGGCCATCGAGGCGGGCCACCTGCGCGCCGACACCGACACCTTGCAGATGCTGTTCGAGCTGCATGGCCTGATCCTGGCGCTGCACCACGACGCCCGCTTTCTGCGGCTGCCCGGCGCGGTGGAACGCGCTCGCAAGGGCTTCGAGCGCATCGTGCAGTTCTACCTGCTCGCCGACCCCGCATGGCCGCCGCGCTGAGCTTGGCCAGCGCCGCTTGGCGCGGCCAGCGTCGATTCGCCAGCCACTCACTTTCCACGCCATTTCCTTTCGTTCCAGGAGCTTGACCATGCCCCACTACCACCCGCCGATCCGCGACATGCAGTTTTTGCTGCACGAGGTGTTCGACGCCGTCGCCACGCTGCAGCAGCTGCCCAAACACGCCGACATCGACGCCGACACCGTCAACGCGGTGCTTGAAGAAGGCGGCAAGTTCGCCTCGCAGGTCACCGCGCCGCTGAACCTGTCGGGCGATGCCGAGGGCTGCACGCTGGACCCGGTCAGCCATGCGGTGACCGCACCCCAGGGCTTCAAGTCCGCCTACGCCCAGTTCGTGGCGGGTGGTTGGCCGGCGCTGAGCTGCGACCCGGCCTTTGGCGGCCAGGGCCTGCCGCTGGTGGTGAACCAGTGTTTCTACGAGATGCTGAACTCGGCCAACCAGGCCTGGACGATGTACCCCGGCCTGTCGCATGCCGCCTACGAGGCGCTGCATGCCCACGGCACGCCCGCGCAGCAGGCGCTGTACTTGCCCAAACTGACCAGCGGCCAGTGGACCGGCACCATGTGCCTGACCGAGCCGCAATGCGGCACCGATCTGGGTCTGCTGCGCAGCAAGGCCGAGGCCATCGACGAGGGTTCAGGTGACGGTTCAGGGGACGGTTCGGGCGACGCCAGCTACCGCATCACCGGCCAGAAGATTTTCATCAGCGCCGGTGAGCACGATTTGGCCGAGAACATCGTGCACCTGGTGCTGGCCCGCCTGCATGACCCTGAAAACCCGGCACCTGCCGGCAACAAGGGCATCTCGCTGTTCGCGGTGCCGAAGTTCCTGCCCAAGGCCGACGGCACGCTGGGCGAGCGCAACCCGATCTTCTGCAGCGCGCTGGAGCACAAGATGGGCATTCACGGCAATGCCACCTGCCAGATCATGCTGGACGGCGCCATCGGCACGTTGGTCGGTGCGCCCCACAAGGGCCTGGCGGCGATGTTCGTGATGATGAATGCCGCCCGCCTGGGCGTGGGCAACCAGAGCCTGGGCCTGACCGAAGTGGCCTACCAGAACGCGGTGGCCTATGCCCGCGACCGGCTGCAGATGCGCGCGCTGTCGGGTGCCAAGGCGCCCGCGCTGGCGGCCGATCCGATCATCGTCCACCCCGACGTGCGCAAGATGCTGCTGACCGCCCGCGCCTATGCCGAGGGCGCCCGCGCGATGCTGGTGTACACCACGCTCAAGCTCGACGTGCTGCTGGCCACTGCCGACCCCCAGGAGCGCCAGGAGGCCGACGACCTGGTGGCCTTGCTGACGCCGGTGGTCAAGGCCTTCATCACCGACAACGCCTGGATCGCCACGTCGCACTGCCAGCAGGTGTTCGGCGGCCACGGTTACATCCACGAATGGGGCATGGAGCAGTTTGTGCGCGACGCGCGCATCAACATGATCTACGAGGGCACCAACACCATCCAGAGCCTGGACCTGCTGGGCCGCAAGGTGCTGGGCGACAACGGCGCCAAGCTGAAGAAGTTTGGCAAGCTGATCGCCGCGTTTGTCGAAGAAGAGGGCACCAACGAGGCGATGCAGGAGTTCATCAACCCGTTGGCCGAGCTGGGCGACAAGCTGACCAAGCTGACCACCGAACTGGGCATGAAGGCCTTTGGCAACGCCGACGAGGTGGGCGCCGCCGCGGTCGATTACCTGCGGCTGATGGGCCACCTGTGTTTTGCCTACTTCTGGGCCCGCATGGCCCGGGTGGCGCTGGACAAACAGGCCGATCCTGCCACCGCTGGCGACCTGTTCTACACCGCCAAGCTGCACACGGCGCGGTTCTACTTTGCCAAGCTGTTGCCTGAGACGGCCTCGCTGATCCGCACCGCGCGGGCCGGCCTGGCGCCGCTGATGGCCATGGACGAGGCCTTGTTCTGATGCCCGACCGACCCAGCCCTCAACCATTCAACGGAGAACGCATGAACCGATTCAATGTCCGCAAGGTGGCCGTGCTGGGCGCCGGCGTGATGGGCGCGCAGATCGCTGCCCACCTGGTCAACGCCCGGGTGCCGGTGGTGCTGTTCGACCTGCCGGCCAAAGAAGGACCGAAAAACGGCATCGTGCTGAAGGCGCTTGAGGGTCTGAAGAAGCTCAAGCCTTCGCCGATCAGCGTGGTCGGCGATCTGGCGCTGATCCAGCCCGCCAACTACGAAGAGCACCTGGCGTTGCTGGCCGATTGCGATCTGGTGATCGAGGCCATTGCCGAGCGCATGGACTGGAAGCTGGAGCTCTACACCAAAGTGGCGCCGCACATTGCCGCGCATGCCATCGTGGCCAGCAACACCTCGGGGCTGTCGATCAGCGAGCTGGCGTCGGTGTTGCCCGAGTCGATCAAGCCGCGCTTTTGCGGCATCCACTTCTTCAACCCGCCGCGCTACATGCAACTGGTGGAGCTGATCGCCACGCCGGCCACTGAAGCGCCGATCCTCGACCAGCTGGAGACCTTTGTCACCCGCACGCTGGGCAAGGGCGTGGTGCGCGCCAAGGACACGCCTAACTTCGTCGCCAACCGGGTCGGCATTGCCGGCATGCTGGCCACCATCCGAGAGGCCGAGAACTTCGGCCTGGGCTACGACGTGGTCGACGACCTCACCGGCAAGAAGCTGGGCCGCGCCAGCAGCGCAACCTTCCGCACCGCCGACGTGGTGGGCATCGACACCCTGGCCCATGTCATCAAGACCTTGCAGGACAAGCTGGGCCCCGACCAGGCCAGCGATCCGTTCTCCGGCAGTTATGCCACGCCGCCCGTGGTGGCCCAACTGATCGCGGCCGGTGCGCTGGGCCAGAAGACCCAAGCCGGCTTCTTCAAGAAAGTGGGCAAGGACATCCTGCGTTTCGATATGGCGAAAGGCGACTACGTGCCGGCGGGCGCCAAGGCCGAGCCACTCGTCGACCGCATCCTCAAAAAGCCCGCCGCCGAACGGCTGAAGCTGCTGCGTGAATCGAGCAACCCGCAGGCGCAGTTTTTGTGGGCGATCCTGCGCAACAGCTTCCACTACTGCGCGGTGCACCTGGCCGAGATCGCTGATTCGGCGCGCGAGGTCGACCTGGCGATGCGCTGGGGCTTCGGCATGAAGCAGGGCCCGTTCGAGTTGTGGCAAGAGGCGGGCTGGGTGCACGTCGCTGAATGGGTGAGGGCCGACATCGATGCCGGCAAGGCGCTGTGCAACGCGCCGCTGCCGGCCTGGGTGTTCGATGGCCGGACCGGCGTGCACACGGGCGAAGGCTCGTGGAGCGCGGCACAAAGCCAGTACCTGCCGCGCTCGACGCTGGCGGTCTACGGCCGGCAGCACTTCCCCGAGGCGCTGGCCGGCGAGGGCGCTCAAGCCCCGATCAGCAGCGGCACCGAGGTCTTCAAGAACGACGAGATCCGGCTGTGGACGCTGGACGGCGAGGTGCTGATCGCCTCGATCACCAGCAAGATGCACTTGATCGGGCCCGGCGTGATCGACGGCTTGCTGAAGGCGGTGGAACTGGCCGAGGCCGGTTACGACGGCCTGGTGATCTGGTCGGGCGACGAGCCGTTTTCGGCCGGCGCCAACCTCGAAGCCATGTTGCCCACCTTCATGAAGCTGGGTGCCAAGGGCATCGCGCCCGAGATCAAGAAGCTGCAGGACGCGCTGCTGCGCCTGCGCTACGCCAGCGTGCCCACTATTGCCGCGATGCGTGGCCTGGCGCTGGGCGGCGGCTGCGAGATTGCGGTGCACTGCGCCAAGCGGGTGGCGCACATGGAAACCTATGTCGGCCTGGTCGAGGTGGGCGTGGGCCTGGTGCCCGGCGGTGGCGGCCTGACCTACATTGCCCGCCGGGCGGCTGAAAACGCGGCGGCGGCTGGCAGCACCGATCTGCTGGCCTTTGTCAAAGAGGGTTTCCAGGCGGCGGCCAGCGCCACCGTGGGCACCAGCGCGATCGACAGCCGCCGGCTCGGCTACTTGCTGGCCGACGACGTGGTCGTGGCGCACAAGGACGAGTTGCTGTTCATCGCCATCGCGCAGGCCAAGGCGATGGCGGCCGCCAACTGGCGGGCACCGCTGAAGGGCTTGTTCCCAGTGGCTGGCCGCTCGGGCATCGCCACCATCAAGGCCCAACTGGTGGGTATGCGCGACGGCGGTTTCATCAGCGCCCACGATTTCCACATCGCCAGCCTGATCGCCGACGTGGTCTGCGGCGGTGAGGTCGAGGCCGGTTCGATGGTCAACGAGGAGTACCTGATGGCGCTGGAGCGCAAGCATTTCTGTGCGCTGTTGGAGCACCCCAAATCGCAAGAGCGAATCATGGGTTTGCTGCAGACCGGCAAGCCGGTCCGAAATTGACCCGCAAAGAGACAGACATGAGCAAACAACTGCAAGACGCCTACATCGTCGCCGCCAGCCGCACGCCGATCGGCAAGAGCCACCGCGGCTTTTTCCGCAACACCCGGCCCGACGACCTGCTGGTGGCTGCCATTCAGGCCGCACTGAAGCAGGTGCCGGGGCTGGACCCCAAGGCGATCGAAGACGCCATCGTCGGCTGCGCCATGCCCGAGGGTGAGCAAGGCATGAACATCGCCCGCATCGGCGCGCTGCTGGCCGGGCTGCCCAACAGCGTGGGCGGTGTCACCGTCAACCGCTTCTGCGCGTCGGGGCTGTCGGCGATCCAGATGGCCGCCGACCGCATCCGCGTCGGTGAAGCCGAGGTGATGATCGCCGCCGGTGCCGAAAGCATGAGCATGGTGCCGATGTCGGGCAACAAGCCCTCGTTCAACCCGGCGGTGTTTGCCAGGGACGAGAACATCGGCATCGCCTACGGCATGGGCCTGACGGCCGAGCGCGTCGCGCAGCAATGGCAGGTCTCGCGCGAGGCGCAGGACGAGTTCGCGCTGCAAAGCCACTTGAAGGCGCTGGCCGCGCAACAGGCTGGGGCTTTCGCCGACGAGATCACGCCAGTGCAGGTGCTGGACCGCACGCCGCACCTGGAGAGCGGCGAGATCAACATCCGCGCCGCGCCGAACCCGCCGCTGATCCCGCTCATAAGAAGGAGCCGGCGATCACGCGCGGAGAGCTTCAACGGAGCCGCCAAGAGGCCGGCGAGCGTGCCG
>JAYVDE010000592.1:0-3352 GCA_043749575.1 Burkholderiaceae bacterium
GCCGCTGACCCTGGCACCGGCCTACGACATGCTGCCGATGGCCTACGCCCCGCTGCCCGGCGGCGAGGTGCCCCCGGCCGCTTGGGCGCCGGCCTGGCCCGCGCCTGCGCACCGCACAGCGTGGCTGGCTGCCTGCAGCGCCGCGACCAGCTTTTGGACCTGCGCTGCGGCCGACAGCCGCATCAGCGAGGGCTTTCGCGCCACCGCGGCGGCCAACGCACAGGCCCTGGTGGCGCTGACCAGCCTGGTCTGAGGGACGGGCGCGCGCGACGCCCGGCCAGGTGGACAGCCGGCCCCCTGCCGCAAGCGCGCTCCCGACATGGCGGGCAATGTGCATTTTTCTGCTGTGGCGAGTCGGCCTCGGACCGGGTGCCTGATGGCGCTCAAGTCCGGCCGGTGCCGACCGAAAACCCGAAGACACCGGGCTTGCTGACAGCGTACCCGGGCCCGGCCCCCCTTCAGCCACGGCGTACACGCGCCACCCGAGACGGACACCACGATGCACACCCACCCACGCACCGCCCTGCTGGCGCTCACCCTGGCCAGCCTCCTGGGCAGCGCCCAGGCCACCGACGGCCTCACCGCAACCGAGGTCAAGATCGGCATGGTCAATGTGCAAACCGGCCCCGCCGCCGGCCTGGGCAAGGGCATGCGCTATGGCGCCGAGGCGGTGTTCAAGTCGGTCAACAGCAAGGGCGGCGTGCACGGCCGGCAGATCAACATGGTGGTGGGCGACGACGGCTACGAGCCCGACAAGGCCATCGACGAGACGCTGAAGATGATCGAGCAGCACAAGGTGTTCTCGCTGTTCGGCTACGTCGGCACGCCCACCGCCAACGCGGTGCTGCCGATCGTCAAAGAGATGGACGTGCCGCTGGTGGGCGCCTTCACCGGCGCGATGAGCCTGCGCCAGCCGGTGACGCAGCAAGTGTTCAACGTGCGCGCCAGCTATGACGACGAGGCCGAGGCGCTGGTGGCGCACTTTATCGCCAAGGGCGCCAAGAGCGTGGCGGTGTTCTACCAGGATGACGGCTTTGGCGCGGCGGTGCTGTCGGGCACCGACAAGGCGCTCAAAAAACGCAACATGGCGATTTCCGCCAAAGGCACTTTCCAGCGCAATACGCTGGCCATCAAGACCGGCCTGGCCGCGATGATCGACGCCAAGCCCGATGCGGTGGTGATGGTCGGGCCGTATGCGCCGCTGTCGGCCTTCATCAAGGAGGCCCGCACGGCGGGGCTCAAGGCCCAGCTCGCCACGGTGTCGTTTGTGGGCACCGACAACCTCGTCAGCGAGGTGGGTGCGGCGGGTGACGGCGTGGTGATCAGCCAGGTGGTGCCGTTCCCCGATGACAACGACCTGGCCGTGCAGCGCGATTGCCGCGCGGTGGTGGCCGCCCACGGCAGCGAGAAGCTGGGCTTTGTCAACTTTGAGGGTTGCATCACCGCCAAGGTGATGGTGGCCGCGCTGGAGCTGGCTGGCAAGGAGCCGGGCCGCGCCCAGCTTGTGGCCGCGTTGCAGGGCATGCAGGGCTATGACCTGGGTGGGCTCAAGCTGGGCTTTGGCGCCACCAACCACCAGGCACTCTCAGAGGTGTTCCTGACGCAGATCCAGGGCGGCAAGATCGCCAAGCTGCGTTGAGCGGCACCCCACCGAACGGTCCGACGACATGAAGATCGCCCATCGCCTGCTGGCCCTGTCGAGCTTTTCAGCCATCGGCCTGGTGTGCGTCGCAGGTGTCAGCTATTTCGCTGTCACCTCGATCCAGACCGACTTGCAAAGCCTCACCACGCAGGCTGCACCGCTGCAGGCCAAGACCTACGAGCTGCAAGAACGCACCGAGCGCACGATGGGCCGGCTGCTCGCGCTCAGCCTGTCGCGCAGCCCGGCTGAAGCTGTGCAGGCCAAGGCGGCGGTGGCGGCCGAGCTGCAGACCATCGCCGGCTTGCGCCAGGCGCTGGTCAAGCTCGACCCGGCCGCCAAGACCGAAGCGCTGGACTTTTCAAGCTCCCAGACCGAGATCGCCGGGGCGGTAGACAAGCGCCTGACGGACACCGCCGCTTACCAGCAAGCCACCGAGAGCGCCCGCGCTGCGCTGCAAGTGGCCGAGCAGGCGATTGGCACCACCCGCAGCGCCGTCAAGCAGATCGGTGTGGAGGCCGGCAAAAGCGCCGACGCCGCGCAAGATGCCAGCCGGCGCCTGGCCGGCACGATGAAGCAGTTGCTGTCAGCCCAGTCACGGCTGAAGGAGGCGGTGATCGTGGTCAGCGAGGTTGACACCACCGCCAACCGCTTCCGGCTCAACCCGCTCAAGGACAAGCTCAAGAGTGCGGTCGACGGCATCGCCCGTCTGGCCGCCGAGCCCGGCGGTGAAGACGCGCTCAAGGAGGTGCGGCTGCTCAGCGTCTCGCTGCACGACGCCTTCAACAAGGAGGGCAGCGGCCTGCTGGCGCTGCGTGCCCATGTGCTGGCGGCCAAGCCCGAGGCGGCCGAGGCCTATGCCAAGGCGCGCAAGGCCTTTCTCGACCCGATCGAGGCGCAGTCGAACAAGCTCAACACCGTGCTCGACAGCAGCGAGGTGCAGGCCGCCAAGCAGCGCCAGGTGCTGGAGGCTGCGCTGCGGGTGCGCAACGAGCCGGGCGGCGTGGTGGTGACCAGCGAGGAGGTGTCGCTGGCGATCCGCGACATGGCGGGCAGCCTGCGCCTGCTGATGCTCGCCGCCACCGAAAAAGAGACCGAAGCGGCGCAGGCAGAGCTCAAGTCCAGCGCCCAACGCCTGACCGGCGACATGGCCACCATGCGCGCCGGCCTGCTCAAGATGGGCCGGCCACCGCTGGCCGCACAGGTCGACACCGCCATCGCCGCCATGGCCACGGTGGGCGGCTCGATCGGCAAGGTGGCCGCCGCCAAACGCAGCCTGCTGGCCAGTGAAACAGCGATGGCCGCCACGCTGGACAAGCTCAAGGCCACCGCGCAGCGGCAGGCCACGCTGGGTGAGGCCCAGGTCAAGACCATGGCCACCCGCCAGACCGAAGTGACGGCGGCGGTGGATGCCCGGGTGCAATCCTCGCTGACCCTGATCCTGGGCATTGCCGCAGCCATCATCGCTGCCAGCGCGGTGATCGGCTGGCGCACCGTGCGCACCGTCACCCGCCAGCTCGACCAGGCGGTGCGCGTGGCCGAGGCCGTGTCTCAAGGCGACCTGAGGGCGGTGCCGCCGAGCAGCGGCAACGACGAGATCGCGCGGCTGATGGGTGCGCTGGGCCGCATGGTGGGCACGCTGACCGGCATCGTCGGCAACATCCAGGCGGCGGCCTCACAGATTCATGCCGGCTCGGGCGAGATCAGCCGGGG
>JAYVDE010000593.1:0-3347 GCA_043749575.1 Burkholderiaceae bacterium
GCGCTCGAACCACAGCGCGCTAGCCAGTCGCGGCGCAGCAGGCTCAGCAGGGCCGTGTCGCAGACCTCGCCCGCGACGATCCAGCGCTCGCGCAGCAGGCCTTCTTGCACAAAGCCCAGCCGGTCCAGCGTGCGTCGCGAGCCGCCATTGCGCGGGTCGATGTCGGCCTCGACGCGGTGCAGATCGAGCACGCCAAAACCGTAGTCCAGCAGCGTGAGCAAGGCCTCGTGCATCCAGCCCTGGCCCCAGCAGTCGCGGGCCAAGATGTAGCCGATCTCGCAGCGCCGGCTGGGCAGGTAGAACGCAAACAGCGTGCACAGACCGATCAGCCGGCCGTCGGATTGGCGCTCCAGACCCAGGCGGATGTAGTCGCCGGCGGCCGTGGCAGCCAGGTCGCGGGCGATCAACTCGTCGGCCAGCGCCGGGTCGGCCCAGGGCGGCGTGCTCCAGTAGCGCAGCGTGACGGGGTCGGCATGCATGGCGTAGACCGCTGGCGCGTCGGCCGGCACCAGCGGGCGCAGGACCAGGCGGGCGGTGGTCAGGACGAGTTGGCTGAAATCAATCATTTGCGATTGTTGGCGTGAGCGTCGGCGCGGCACCGTCCTGGCCGTCGTCCAATGGCGCCAGCAGCGCGGGCAGGTCGTCGGTCGCCAGCAAGCTGTTGACCGGCCCGCCCGCCGCGCCCACCCCCGCCGACCCCAGCACCGCCTCGGCCAGCGCCGCCTTGCGGGCCTGCAGCGCCAGCAGCTTTTCCTCGATGCTACCGGCCGCCACCAAACGGTAGACCAGCACCGGCTTGTCTTGGCCGATGCGGTGGGCGCGCGCGCTGGCCTGCTGCTCGACTGCCGGGTTCCACCAGGGGTCGATGTGGATCACGGTGTCGGCGGCGGTCAGGTTCAGGCCGACGCCGCCGGCTTTCAGGCTGACCAGGAACAGCGGCGCCTCGCCGCGCTGGAAGCGCGCCACCACGTCGCCGCGCTGCGCCGTGGGCGTGTCGCCGGTCAGCGTCAGCCAGGGCAGGCCCAGCGCGACCAGTTCGGCTTCCACCAGCCGCAGCATGCGGGTGAACTGCGAGAACACCAGCACCCGCCGGCCTTCGGCCACCAGCGCGGGCAGGCGCTCGCGCAGCCAGTCGAGCTTGGCGCTGTAGCCGTCGGGAGCCGGTCCCACCGCGCCCTCGGCGCGCAGCAGCCGCGGGTCGTTGCAGGCCTGGCGCAGCTTCAGCAGCGCGTCCAGGATGCTGACCATCGCGCCGTCGAAATGCTGCTTGGCCAGCACCCGCCGCACCTGCTCGTCGGCGGCCAGGCGGACACTTTCGTACAGCACGCGTTGCGCGCCGGCCAGTGCCACGCGGTGCACTTGCTCGGTCAGCGGCGGCAGCTCAGTGGCCACCTCGTCCTTGCGGCGGCGCAGGATGAAGGGCGCCACCCGCTGTGCCAGCAGCCGGGCGCGCTGGGTTTCGCCGTTTTTCTCGATCGGGGTGCGCCAGTCGCGCTGGAAGCTGCGGGCGTCGCCCAGCCAGCCCGGCAGCAGGAAATGAAACTGCGCCCACAGCTCGCCCAGGTGGTTTTCCAGCGGCGTGCCGGTCAGGCTGAGCCGGTGGCGGGCGTTCAGCCGGCGCGCCGCGGTGGCCGTGCGGCTGCCGGCGTTCTTGACCATCTGCGATTCGTCCAGCACCACCAGGTGCCAGGCCTGGCGCTGCAACGCCATCGCGTCGCGCCACAGCAGCGGGTAGCTGGTCAGCACCAGCTCGTGCTGCGGGATGCGGGCCAGGTCTTGGCTGCGCTGCGGCCCGCTCAGTGTCAGCAGCTTCAGCGCCGGCGCCACGCGGGCGGCTTCGGCCTGCCAGTTGAACAGCAGCGAGGCCGGCGCCACCACCAGCGCGGGGCGGTCGAGCCGGCCGGCCTGCTGCTCGATCAGCAGGTGGGCCAGCGCCTGCGCGGTTTTGCCCAGACCCATGTCGTCGGCCAGGATGCCCGCCAGGTTGTGGCGGCGCAGCTGCTGCAGCCAGGCCAGGCCGTCGCGCTGGTAGGGCCGCAGCGTGATGCCCAGCCCGGCGGGGGGCTCGACCGGCGGCGGCGGGCCGTCCACGCCCATGGTCGCCAGCCAGGCCAGCCCGGCAGCGCCCTGCAAGGCCCAGTCGCGCCGGGCGCTGGGGTGCGTCGCCATGGCGTCGCGCAGGCCGGCGCGCAGCAAGGCCAGGCGCTGGGCGTCCCAGCTGCTCAGCAGCAGGCCTTCGTCGGCCTTGCGGCGCGGCCGGGTCAGCAGGTCGACCATCGCGCCAACGATGGCCTTCAGCGGCGCGGCCAGCGCGTCGATGCGGCGCCCGCCCGGCGCATGCAGGCGCACCAGCTCGTCGTCGGCGATGGCCCGCAGCGCGTCGGCGTGGGTCCAGCGCCGGTCGTGGGCGATCAAGCGGGCCAGCAGCGGCACCAGGTCCAGTGTTTCGGCGCCGTGGCGGGTGTGCAGGTCGATCTTCAGGCTCAACAGCCACGAGCCCATGCCCCTGGGCTGGCTCAGCGGCTGCAGGGCGATCTGCCAGCTGGCCACGGGTTCGGCGCTGTGGGCGAAGCCGGGCGCCAGTTCAACCGTCCAGCCCGCGGCCTGCAGCGCGGGCAGGGCGGTCTCGCAGAAGTCGCCGAAATCGGCCTCGCGCAGCAGGCTGTACAGCGGCTCGTCGGGCAGCGGTGACGACCCGCCGCGCCATTGCAGCGCGCTGGCCGGCAGCGGGTGCAGGCCGTGGCCGTGGGCCTGGGCGATGGCGGTGGGGTCAGCGTCGTACAGCCGCGCCACCGTCACCTGCGGGCCGCGGGCGCCGAACAGCGGCGTGCGTGCGGGCGGGCGCACCGGGCCGCAAGGGCGCAGGCCGAGCAGGCCGTCGCCGCGGTCCAGCGTCTGCAGCAGCAGGCGGGGCGGGCTTGCGCGGACGAACCCGGCCGCCGGGGTGCGGTGATCGGTCAAGGCCTTGCGACGGCCTGCGCCGCAGCTTGGCGGGCGGCATCGCGCTGCTGCAGGGCGGCCTGTTCGGCGAGCCGAGCCTGGGCGGTCAGTGCGCGCGCTTCGGTTTCGGCCTGGCGTGCTTGCTGTTCGGCGCGCTGTGCCCGGTCGAGTTGGCCCGCCAATCGCGCAGTCACCGCCGCCATCAGGCCCAGCGCCACCAGGCCAATCAGCACCCAGGGCCAGTGGCGGCGCAGGCCCTTGCGCAGCCGGTAGACGCCGCCCGCCATCGCCGCGACAGGGTGGTGCGACAACAGCCGCTGCAGCTCGCGCTGCAGCCCACCGGCCGAGTCGTAGCGGCGATCGGCGTCGTGCGCCGTGGCGCGCGCCACGATGGCGGCCAACTCGAC
>JAYVDE010000594.1:0-9095 GCA_043749575.1 Burkholderiaceae bacterium
ACTTGCTGTTCGGCCCGGCAGCGCTGCACAGCGGCCTGCAGCCAGGTGGACGGGAACGGGCCACCACTGAGGATGCTGCGCATGATGTCGCCGGCCAGCTTGGACGGGATGTTGTCGGCCTTGCCCTGCAGTGCCACCGCCGTGAGCAGCCTGAACAGGCTGGGGTAGGCCATGTCATGCGGCGCGCGCACCACTTGCAGATCGTCGAACCAGCTGACGACGTGCTGCGCGATCTCGGCCAGCGGTGCCACGTGCCAGAACCTGACCGCAATGCGGGCGGCGTTGGGTGCCAGGCCCAGCACATGGAAGCGGTTCTCGCCCCGCCCGCCATCGAAGCCACCTTGATGCACTGCATCGAACAAGGCCTTCACCTGGGCGGCATGGGCGTCGGGATCGTCGCCGCCCATGATCTGTGCCAGCCACTCTTCCACCGGATCAGGCCGCTGCGCCCAGAACACGGTCGACGCATCGCCCACCTGCATGCGCTGGGCCGAGCCCTTGGCCAGCAGGGCATTCAGCGCCGTGGTGTAGGCAAACGCAGCCGCTTGGCTGACCGGCGCATTGGCACCCTGGGTCTTGCCGAAGGAGTTGAAGGCATCAAGGTTGAACGACACGATGTTGGCGCCCGAGCTTTGGGCGTTCCACACGCCTTTGATGGCGGTGTGCAGGCGCGCCGTCGGCGCACGCTGGCCGGTGACCAGGCACAGCGACGCGCCCGCCGCGGATTGCGCTGGTTCGCTGTCGTCATCGGGTTCAGTCTCGATCAGGCAGGCCGCCACATCGGGACGCTGGCAGACCAGGGCATCGTCATTGACCAGCCGAAAGCTCAGCACGGGATTACTGGTGCTGAGTTCGGCGAAAGCCTCGAAGCGGCTGGCCGCCGCCAGGGTGTCGGTGGACAAGAACGCCAACACGGCGCGGATTCCAGCATCGGACCGGGCCGGTTCAGGCAAAGACTCGATCCGCTGGACGAAGGCCTGCTGCATTTCGATCAGGCGCGCCAGGTACTCGTCGCCTTTGCCCTTGTCGGCCGCTGCCGCCAGCTTCTTCTCGTCGGGCGCCCGAAGCACGTATTCGGCGTTGTCCCACAACAGGTTGGCCGCCACACCCGAGGTTTTCTTCAAACCCTTGGGCACCAAGTAAGGCGTGCCCACCTTCTTCTTGCCGACCTGCTGCCTGACGTCCTTCATCGCCACCAACTGGCCGTCTTCGGACAACTCCAGGATGAAGCCAATCTCCTTCAGCTCGCGCCCGAAGGCGGGCAGGCGGCGCGCAGGGTCCGGGTCGGCCTGGCGGCGCTGATAGTAGTCATGCAAGGCGTGGAGAATCATCCCCGCACCTCCGCCTGGCGCAGATCCAGCACACCCTGGTTGACCTGGGCGCGGAAGAAGCGCGGTTGCGGTGTGGCGGCGCTGCCGTAGTCCATGTCATGCAGCATCCAGCCGAGGTCGGCGGTCCAGGCCGTCTGGGCTTCGGGCTCGCCCACCGCCGGTGCCCAGTCGCCTGGGTCGGCCTCAACCAGCGCCACCGGGCGAAAACGGGCTGCAAACTCGCGGCAACCCAGGTAGGGCTGGTTCACGCACTGGCCGTTCTCGGCCCGGCGGTTGAACATCGCCGGGTACTTGTTCGGGTTGGCCCGCGCTTCAGCATCCAGCAGTTCCATGTCGGCATACAGCCGATAGGCCACGTCGCGCAGCAGCAAGCTGGCGCGCTGCTGGCGTTCGTCCTCGATGTAAAGCGACAGCCGGCCGCGGCCTTCGTTCATCGCTGCCATCGCATTGCGTGTCGAAGCGACAGCGCCCACTTCATTGCGCCGCACACTGATCCAGCGCACCGGCTTCAGCACATCGATGCGGCGGATGCGCCAGCGAATAGCCGGCTTCCACAGGATGGCCTCGAACACGGCACGCGCCGCTGACGGGGTGATCAAGTCATACGACACCCGCTCGACCTTCATCTCCGGGCGGGTAAAACAGGCGTATTCGCCTGTGACTTCAAGACAAAACGGTTTCATGTTGTCCCTTCTCAACCCACGTAACTGGCCGGATCACCCGGCGCCGAATCCACCCTGGCGCCCAGCACCGGGTCGTAAAACCCATCCCAGCCTTCCAGCTGCACGTACAGGCCGGGGCAGGCCGGCAGTTCACGGATGTCACCCGCCTCAATCAGTCGGCGCACCTGATGCTGGTAGATCGTGACGCCGTGGCGCTGCAGCTTGCGCATCAACCAGCGGCTGGGGCCGTCGCGTTCCAGCAGGCCGATCAACGCGTTGATGTCTTCCTTGGCGTTGGCGCTCTGGTAGCGCACCAGCACCGTTGCCGAATCCTTGTCGTCGATCAGCTTGAAGGCCTCGGCCGCATCGCGGAACTTCACCGGCAAGGCCAGCGCCTTGGGATCGATCTGCAGGCGCAGCATCTCGCAGATGCCCTTCTCATCCAGCGACGGGGCGTCGTGGTACAGGCGCTTGAAGTAGCGCTGGAACAAGGGCAGCGCGAAGGGCTGGTCCGGGTGGTCGTGCCAAACCAGCTTGCAGGTCTCTCGTGCCTGCCGCAGCAAACCCGGCGGCGCCGCAGTGGGTGGCACGAACACATGCACATCGCCCAGGCCCGCCAGCTTGCCTTCGCGGTTGCAGCGGCCCGCGGCCTGGGCGATCGAATCGAGCCCGGCCAGCGCCCGGTAGACGACAGGAAAGTCCAGGTCGACGCCGGCTTCCACCAGTTGCGTGCTGATCACCCGTACCGGTGAGGCGCTGTGGCCGCTGGCGAGGGCTGCGCGCCGCGCCACCAGCGCCGCCTTGATCTCGGCAATCACATCGCTGCGGTGCTGGGCGCACATCAGCGCCGACAAATGCCAGCAGCCTGGCCCGCTGCGTTGCTGGATCAGGGAATACAGCTCGCGTGCATCGGCACGCCGGCTGACGATCGCCAGTACCGCCTCGTGGCCCACCATCTCATCGGCCAGTTCCGGCCAGCTGCGCGCTTGCTCGAAGTTGGCTGGCAGGTGCACCCGCACGCGCTCCAGTGCGGCATAGAGCGACGGCACGTCGTCGATGATTTCGGTCACGCCCAGGCCATCCAGCCCCCGCCGCAGGCCACGTGACGGATCGGCGCTGTTGCTGGCGCTCAACACCGGCTGGGTGGCCGTGCACAGCACCAGGCTGACACCATGGTCCTGCACCAAGTAGCGCAACACGTCCAGCACCGGCTGCAGAAACTCCACCGGCAGCAACTGCGCTTCATCAATCACGATCACGCTGTCGACCAGGCTGTGCAGCTTGCGGCAGCGCGAGGTTTTGCGGGCGAACAGGCTCTCGAACAACTGCACGTTGGTGGTAACGATCAGCGGCGCATCCCAGTTCTCGCAGGCCAGTCGTGACCTCGAAGTTTCCTGGCTGGGCTCGCTCTCGGCATTGCTGTGGTGCTCGATCACGGCATCGTCGCCCAGCGCGGCAAACACCGACCTGAACACGTCGGCCGTCTGCTCAATGATGCTGGTGTAGGGAATGGCGTAGACCACGCGCCGCTTGCCGTGGCGTAACGCATGGTCCAGCGCAAAGGCCAGGCTCGACAGCGTCTTTCCACCACCGGTGGGCACAGTGAGGGTGAACACGCCGGGCGGGCGCTGCGCCTTGTCGCGGCATTGCTGCAGGATGCTGGCGCGCTGGTGGTTGACCGGCGTGTCCGCTGCGCCAGCGGCCAGTTGGACCAGATGTTGGTGGCAGGCCTGCTGCAACTGGCCGATCCCTGGGATGCCTGCCCGCTGTTGGGCGCGGCCAGCATCCATGTAGGCCTCGGTGTCCAGAAAGTCAGCGTCGACCAGCGCTGAGAACAGCAGGCGCACCCAGAGCGCAAACCGGCCGGGCGCCGGGCGTTCGTCCCCGATCGGCAGATCCTGCAGCGTCAGCGCCCAGTCTTGCGGCGACAACACATCAGACGGCGTGGGCCGCGACAAGGCCTGCTCAAACTCGGCCAGCGCGTCCGACGAGGCCAATCGCGCCGCCAGGCCGTTGCCCTCCCAGTTATCCAGCCCGGCGTGGTGGCCGGCAATCACGTACTGCAGTACGCGTGCCAGCAAACGGCCTTGTAGGCCCAAACATTCGCTGAAATGCCGCTCGGCCCACAGCGCACCGGCTGCCGAATGCGTCTTGTCGCGGTCGGCCACGCGGCCTTCTATGTGGGCCTCTTGCCCACCTGCCTGGCGGATGTAGCGCTGAAAGCCGGGTCGGCGTTTGCCCAGGTCGTGCCACAAGCCGGCCAGCCTGGCCAGCACCTTGGCTGACTGCGGCGCAAAGCTGGCTGCCAGCCGCGCCACTTCACGCAGATGCTGGTCCAGGCCATGCGGCAAACAGGGCCCGCCTGTGCCGAGTGGCGCCGCGTGAGCCCAATCGTCCGTCGGTTCGCAAGCATCTGTCATCGCGGCTTCGTGGCGTTTTGCAGGTCGTTGGGTGGATCATCTGACCGGCCGGGCTCACCAGATGAGCTTAAAGCCATCACTTTCAGGCCAGCCGTCAACTTATCTTCAATCGTCTGCCGCAACCCCACCGGCCCCAGCACCTCCACCTCCGGCACATGCCGCAGGATGTCCATCACCAGTTCTCGCGGGTCGGCATAGGGCAGTTCCAGCCGGTACCGGCCATCGGCCTCGAACTGCCCGCGCTGCTGCGGGTGCCAGGTCTCGGCGGCCACCCAGCGCGCACGCTCGGCGCTGAAGCGCAGCGTGGCCCATTGCACGGCAGGTCCGGCGAAGATGCCGTAGCCTGCGCCGAGCACGGCATCCAGTTCGGTGTCGGCGACGTCGAGCGCGGGTTTGTCGAGCACCCGGGCCGATTCGATGGCATCGACCGCAAAGCTGCGCAGGGCCTGGCGCCAATGGCACCAGGCGTCCAGGTACCAGTTGTCGCGGTAGTGGATCAGCCGCTGCGGCGACACCTCGCGCGCCTGCACCAGGTTGCGGCCGCGGCCGTGGTAGCTGATCTGCAGCCGCCGCCGACGCAGCAGCGCCGAGCCCACCGCCTGGAAGTGCGGCACATGCACTTGGCGTGCGCCGACCGTCTGCACCCGAATGCGCCGCACCAGCTCGGCCTGGCTGGGCACCCCGCTGTCCAGCAGACGGCCCAGGCGGGTGAGCAGCGGGTTGATGTGCGGGCCCAGCAGCCCGCCGGCATCCAGGTTGGCCAGCAGGTGCTGCATGGTCAGCAGCGCATGGATCTCCTCGGCGCTGAGCCACAGACCTGGCAACTCGTACTGCGTGCCGACCAGCGCCTGTTGAGCGTCGAGCCGGTAGCCGCTCAGCTCGCGGTCCCACACCACCGGGGCGTTCATGCGGTCGCGCAGGTGGGCGATGTCGCGCTTGAGGGTGGCGGGCGAGACGCCCAGGTCGGACAGCAGCCGCGCGCGTGGCAGGCAGCGGCCGCTGTCCAGCAGGTTCTTCAGGCGGTACAGACGCTCGGCTTGCGACATAGACCGCCCTCCCGGAGCCGAGTCTTGTTGCAGGCATTGTGCGGTGTCGGGGTCGGCGGGCCTAACAAGACGACTGTGCGGCCGACGGCGTCTGCCACCCAGTGCAGCCTCAGCGCAGCTGGAAAGTCGCTGTCGCCAGCCCGGTCACCGCCGTGCTGTCAACCACGCCACCCACCCAAAGCCAGCGCACGGGATGGCGGAAGCCGGCTTGGCGTTGACTCAGCGCGGCCAGGCAGGGCCCCAGCAGCGCGGCCGCTTGGCCATCGGCCAGCACCAGTGTGGCCCGCCGCGGCCAGAAGGCGGTTTGCAGCCGATGCAGCGCCGCTGGCGTGCTCAGCGCCCAACCGGCGTCCCAGGGTGCGTCGAGCTGGCGCTGCCGCCACCACATCGCGTCGTGCCACTTCACGCCCAGCCGCAAGGCCAGCTTGGCGGCGCGACCGGGCAGGGCCGCCAGGTGCAGGCTGCCGTCGAGCTGGCGCGCGACGTGGTCGACCCAGGCCGACGGCGACGTGGCCCGCGGGCTGCGGCGCACATCGGCCGCCGCCAGCCCGCGCAGCGCGTCGGTGTTTTCCGGCATCGGCACTGTGTCGGCGTTCCCCGCCACGCGCAGTGCGGCGACGGCCAGCCGCTGGTCGACTTGCGGCAAGGCGCCCGGCTGCCAAAACGGTGTGCCGCCGGGCCCGGCGCCCTGGCCGCACCAGGCCAGCAAGGCGGCGCGGGTGGCAACGCCGCAGCGGGCCAGCGCGGCGTCATCGGCCGACACGGCGGGCGGGCGCAGCGCCAGCGTGTCGAATCGCTGCTGCAGGCTCTGCCAATGCGAAGCCGTTGCGGGCCCGCTGGGCGCGGCGCCAGTGCGGGCTTCAGTCATCGCGGCGGATGGTTGCGCTTCACGGGCGGGCGGGCCGGCGTGGGGCGATGTGACGGCCGGTCGCGCTAGCGGCGCCGCCGGTTGCGGGCCATGAACAGCTCGCGCAGGTTCACCTCGCGCGGGCCGGGCACCAGCTCGATCTGATCGCCGGCCTGCAGCGTGCCGGGGTGCAGCACCGCCAGGTAGGCGCCGCAGTAGCCCGACTGGTTCATCAGCGAGCTGGCCTGGGCAAAGCCCATCGCCGCGTTGAACTTGAAACACGGCTGGCGCGGCTCGCTCACCACCAGCTCGCAGCCGGGCAGGCGCAGGCGGTCGCCGATCCACAGCGCGGTTTCGTCCAGGCCGTCCAGCGTCAGGTTTTCGCCCAGCGCGCCGAAGGGCAAAGCCTCGTCCGGCGCCGCCGCCCGGGCCTGCGCGCGCACGGTCTGCCAAAACGGGTAGTGCAACGCCGGGTAGGCGTAGACCGCCTTGCTCTGGCCGCCGTGCACGCTGAGGTCGGCCTGCTCGTCGCCGTCCAGCCCCAGCGTGGCCACGGCCACCGGGCCGCTGACCGGGCGCTTGGCCATCGCCGTGACCACCGGCCGGCCCTGGATCAGCCGGCTTTCGACGCGGGCGGTGTTGACGCTGAGGAGCCTGATCATCGGAAGGGTGCCCAGGGGCGTGCAGTGAAAGTGCTTGATTCTGCCGGCCTATCGAAGCCCATAGACCGTGCATCAGTTCATGCGGATTTCGCATGACCCCCCGCTACCCGGTGGTTACCGCCCTATTACACTCATTTGACAATGCGCCAGCCGCCCACCCCGCGGCACGGTTGTCCGGTGGCGAGTAACCCGCTCGTAACCCCGCTTGCAACCTCAGTCGGCGGCTTTGGCTAGTATTCGGCCCCCACCAGCCCCAATTCGCCCCGCCTGAACCCCCCAGTTTCCCCACCGCTGCGGCATTGCACGAGCCCCGGCGTCGCGCCCTCGGCGAGGCTCCTGCAATCCCGTTTTTCTACATTTCCCTGATTGGAGCTTCGATGAACCAGCCCGTGATGGAAGGCCTGCGCCTCAACGTCCCCGCCTATGTGAAACACCCGCGCCTGGTGGCCTGGGTGGCCGAGATGGCCGCGCTGACCGAAGCCGCCGAGGTGTACTGGTGCGATGGCTCGCAGGCTGAATACGACCGGCTGTGCGCCGCGCTGGTCGAATCGGGCACCTTCAAGAAGCTCAACCCCGTGCTGCGGCCCAACAGCTTTCTGGCGCTCAGCGACCCCAGCGACGTGGCTCGGGTCGAGGACCGCACCTTCATCTGCAGCGCGCTGAAAGAGGATGCCGGCCCGACCAACAACTGGCTGGCGCCAGCCGAGATGCGGGCCTTGCTGCAGACCGGCCAGGCCGACGGCACGCCGGCGCTGTTTGCCGGCTGCATGCGTGGGCGCACGCTGTACGTGGTGCCGTTCTCGATGGGCCCGCTGGGCTCGCACATCTCGCACATCGGCATCGAGCTGAGCGACAGCGCCTATGTCGCCGTCAACATGCGCATCATGACCCGCATGGGCCGCGCGGTGATCGACCTGCTGGGCAGCGACGGCGCTTTTGTGCCTTGCATGCACAGCGTGGGCGCGCCGCTGCAGGCGGGTGAAAAAAGCGCGGCCTGGCCGTGCAACAAGACCAAGTACATCGTGCACTACCCCGAGACGCGCGAGATCTGGAGCTACGGCTCGGGCTACGGCGGCAACGCGCTGCTGGGCAAGAAGTGCTTTGCGCTGCGCATCGCCAGCACCATGGGCCGCGACCAGGGCTGGCTGGCCGAGCACATGCTGATCTTGGGCGTCACCTCGCCTGCCGGCAAGAAATACCACGTGGCCGCCGCTTTCCCCAGCGCTTGCGGCAAGACCAATTTCGCGATGCTGGTGCCGCCGGCCGGCCTGAACGGCTGGAAGGTCACCACCATCGGCGACGACATCGCCTGGATCAAGCCCGACGCACAAGGCCGGCTGCACGCGATCAACCCCGAGTCGGGCTACTTCGGCGTGGCGCCGGGCACCAACTACAAGACCAATCCCAACTGCATGGAGTCGTTGAAGCACGACGTGATCTTCACCAACGTGGCCCTCACCGACGACGGCGACGTCTGGTGGGAAGGCATCGACGGCGAGATCCCGGCGCACCTGGTCGACTGGCAGGGCCGCGACTGGACACCCGCCATCGCCAAGGAAACCGGCGCGAAGGCGGCCCATCCCAACTCGCGCTTCACCGTGGCCGCCACCAACAACCCGGCGCTCGACCCGGCCTGGGACGACGCCACCGGCGTGGCGATCGACGCCTTCATGTTCGGCGGCCGCCGCAGCACCACCGTGCCGCTGGTGACCGAGGCCCGTGACTGGGCCGAAGGCGTCTACATGGCCGCCACCATGGGCAGTGAAACCACCGCCGCCGCCGCGGGTACACAAGGCGTGGTGCGCCGCGATCCGTTCGCCATGCTGCCCTTCATGGGCTACCACATGGGCGACCACTTTGCGCATTGGCTGGCGCTGGGCGCCAAGCTGGCCGCCGCGGGCGCCACGCTGCCCAAGATCTACTGCGTCAACTGGTTTCGCAAGGGGGCCGACGGCAAGTTCGTCTGGCCCGGCTACGGCGACAACATGCGCGTGCTGAAGTGGCTGCTTGAACGTGTTGAAGGCACGGCCAGCGGCGAAGAAAACCTGTTCGGCGTCAGCCCGCGCTACGACGACCTGAGCTGGACCGGGCTCGACTTCAGCCGCGCGCAGTACCAGTCGGTGATCA